>NZ_DASYZI010000401.1:0-72525 GCF_035946395.1 Actinocrinis sp. | reverse complement strand
CAGGGCACCGCGCTGGAAAAGCAGGCCTCGCTCTCCGAGGAGGAGACGAAGCAGGTCTACGCCGACTATCAGGGGATCAACCAGACGCCGGGCGTCACCCCCGGCCCGCCGATGGGCCTGCCCGAGAACGCCACCACGGTGCGCATCGAAGGCGGCAGGGTCCTCACCACGGACGGCCCGTTCATCGGGATGAAGGAGGCCATTGGCGGCTTCTTCGTCATCGAGGCCGACGACCTCGACGCGGCCATCGAGGTGGCCTCCCGCGTCCCGGCGGCACGCTACGGCGGCGCCGTCGAGATCCGGCCTTCGGAGGTGTATTGGTAGAGCGGCTTGAGCAGGTCTTCCGCGAGGAGCGGGGCCGCATACTGGCCACCCTGATCGGCCTGCTCGGCGACTTCGACCTCGCCGAGGAGGCCGCGCAGGAGGCCTTCGCCATCGCCGCCGACCGGTGGCCGCGCGACGGCGTCCCCGACAACCCGCGTGCCTGGCTGATGACGACGGCCCGCAACCACGCGACGGACCGCATCCGCCGCGAACGCACGCTCGCGGCCAAGTTCGGCCTGCTCGCCGCCGACGATCGCGCGCCGGCAGCGATGGACACCACACCGACGGGCGCCGCGTTTCCGGACGAGCGCCTGGAACTCGTCTTCACCTGCTGCCACCCGGCGCTCGCCATCGAGGCGCAGGTCGCGCTGACCCTGCGCACCCTGGGCGGGCTGACCACCGACGAGATCGCCCGCGCCTTCCTGGTGCCGGAGCGCACGATGGCGCAGCGGCTGGTGCGGGCCAAGCGAAAGATCAAGGCGGCCAGGATCCCGTTCCGGGTGCCGCCGGTTCATCTGCTGCGGGAGCGGCTCGACGCCGTCCTCGCGGTCGTTTATCTGATCTTCAACGAGGGCTACGGCGGCCGCGACGAGCTGGCGGCGGAGGCGATCTGGCTGGGCCGCGCGCTGGCCGAGCTGCTTCCGGACGACCCGGAGGTGCACGGGCTGCTGGCGATGATGCTCCTGCACGACTCCCGCAGCGAGGCGCGGTTCAGCGGCGGCGAGCTCGTGCTGCTCGGCGAACAGGACCGGTCGCGGTGGAACACCGGGCAGATCGCCACCGGGCGCGCCGAGCTCGACCGGGCGCTCGCCCTGGGCGGCCGTGGAGCCTATGTCCTCCAGGCGGCCATCGCGTCGCTGCACGCCGAAGTGCCGTGCGACTGGCCGCAGATCGCGGCGCTGTACGGCGAACTCGGCCGCCTGACCGGCTCGCCCGTCGTGGAGCTCAACCGCGCCATCGCCGTCGCCGAGACCGAGGGCCCGCAGGCCGGCCTGTGCATCGTCGACCGACTGGGGCTCGACGACTTCCGCTATCTGCACTCGACCAGGGCCGAACTCCTGCGCCGCCTCGGGCGCATAGACGAGGCGCGTGACGCATACAGACGCGCCAGGCAACTCACCGACGACGGCGCCGAACGGCGCTTCCTCGAACGCCGGCTGACGCAACTGGCAGGCATGTGACCCGTCGCTGCCGAAGCGCCGGTGCGTTTGAGGGGTGATGCCATCGGAATGCCACCGGATTGCGACTCTCGGCGGCGAGACTGCCTTCGTGCCGCGTGGGGGTGGGAGCTCGAAACGCGTCGGTGGCCTGTGCATCGGCGCGCCCGTCACTCGATGAAAGCGGCACGCATGGCAACTCTCGGGAGGAAGCATTTCCATGACCACCGCACCCGCAATCCGCCGCGCCGCCGCACTGGCGGCCGGCGCCCTGGCCCTGAGCCTGGGCATGTTCGCCGCCGCCCCCGCATCGGCCACCGCGGCCGTCTCCCCCTCCGCCGGACAGATCGTGACGCCCCTCGCCTCCATGCACACCTGCGAGGCGGCCGGCAACGACGGGACGACACAAGGGGTGTTCTGCGCCGACATCGTCGGCTACAGCGACGGCACCTTCAGCTACCAGGTCGAGGCGATGTGCCAAAACCTCTTCACCCACAGCTATCCGCAGTGCGCGGACGTCAACTACGCGTTCGAGGGTGACTCCTCGGTGTACGGATTGCTGTGGTCGGGCACGGCACACTGCGGCCACACCGCTCCCGCGTGCCCGGCCAACCAGCGCTGGATCATCAATTCCGGCCGCTTAATCCTGAACCCGTGCAGCGCCGTGTGGACCACGGTGTACAACGGAGCGAGGATCGAACTTCCCGGCTCGGGAAAGGTCGTCTACGGAGCCGCCTTCGACAGCGGCGGCACCACCGGTTGCTAGCAGGCGGTGCGGTGCCGCCGCTGAAGTAGACACCGGCCAATCGCCGGCCTTCAGCTGAAGTGCCGCAACGAGGGTCTCGGCATCTGTCGTCACACAGGTGTCGAGACCCTCGCCGTCTCAGTACTCCCCGCGGCGCTCGGTCAGGTGGTAGGCCTGCGCGTGCCGGCCTGCGTCGTGGAAGGCCGCGCGCAGCTCCATGAAGTCGTCGCGGGTGGCGGCCCGGGTGAGCATGAGGTCGGCCTCCGCGTCACAGCCGCGGGTCGCCAGGTTCGAGGCCAGCACGACCAGTTCGGCCGGCGGCATGGTGGCGCCGAGGTGTTCCAGGTAGCGATCGGTCTGGTCGGAGGCGCGCACCCGGCGCAGCGTGGCCAGGACCACCGCCGGGTCCGTCCGGGTCGCCAGCGCGGTGATCAGCAGTTCCCCGGCGGCCTGCGCGCCGGCCCGGGTCTCGGCCAGCAGCGCCATCGCCTCGACCGCCTCGGCCGCGGGAGCCTGCGCGGCGAAGCTGTCCAGCAGGCTGGCCGCGTCCTCGCCGCGGCCCGACTGGGCCAGCGTGAGCACGGCGTCGCACACCTGGCGCGGCGCTCCACGGCCCAGCGCGGCGAACAGCAGGTCCGCGTCCTCGTCGCGCTTCGCGGTTCGCAGCACGCTGACCGCGTCGAGGAACTCCCGCGGCGAGCGGTCGCGCAGGTGGCCGTCGAGCAGCGCGGCCGTGCCGGACGAGGCGGCCAACGCCACCAGCGCCGCGGCGACTTCGACCAGCGGCCGCCGTGCGGCGCCGTCGAGGACGGGCGCCGCGTCCTGCTGCCCGCCGGCCTCCCACAGCTCGCGGGCCACCGCGCCGGCGAGGGCCGCAGGGCCCTGCGCCACCAGTTCGACGATCCGCTCGACGTCCGCGGCGCGGTCGGCCGCGCGCAGCGCCTCGAACAGGCCGACCACGTGGCCGGGGCGGCCGTCGAGCACGCCGATCACGAGCTTGTCGGCGTTCGCGAGCTCGCCGTGCCTGCGCAGCACGTCGATGTAGCCCACGGTGGTCGACGGGGGACGGCTGAGCGCGGCGGTCGCGTACGCGTGCACCGCGAGATCCCGCTGCCGTCCCGCCTCAAGGTACGAGGACAGCGCGACGAGTTCGACGTCCGAGTAAGCCGGAACGGCCCGGCTGAGCAGCCGGTAGGCCAGCTTCGGGACTTGCGCGCTGGCCAGCGCCGTGGACAGGTACGCAGTCAGCGACGGGAACGGGCCCACAGCACTGCCCGCCGCGTCGAGCAGCACGTCGACCCCGTCCTCGACGCCCGCGTCCGACATCCGGCGCATCAGCCCGGCGAAGCGGTCCGGCGGCCAGTTCCCGGCGGCCAGCTGCGCGGCGCGGGCGTACAACGCGTAGGAACCGCGCTCCGCTCCCCCGGCCTCCAGCTCCTCGGCCAGGGTCAGCACCCTGCCTTCATGCCAGTGCGCGGTCGCCTCGGCGAGCACCGGGCCGACCTCCTGCGGGCCGCCGAGTTCCGGGAGCACGTCGGCGAACGGCTCGACCGCGGCGCCGGCCGGGGCGTGCCCGGTCGCCTCGGCGAACAGCAGCGCGGCCTGTGGCAGGTCCCCGCGCGCGGCCAGCGCGCGCACCATCCGCTTGATGTTCTCGGCCGGGCGCCGGGCCGCCAGCGCGAGCACCCTGCCGCACTCCTCCCGGTATCCGGCCTGCACCAGCGCGGCCACGAGTTCGGCGCACTGTGCGGCGGGCCGCAGCAGGGCGACCGACTCGGCCTGTTCCGCCTCGGCGTCCCGCCCGGCCTGCCGCAGCACCACGAGCAGCAGCGCCACGTTCCCCGGGGCGCCTCGGGCGGCGACCCCGGCAAGCACCTCGTCGGCGACCTGGCCCCAGCCGGAGGTGCGCAGCTGCGCGGTCCAGTCGGCCAGCGCGGCCGGCGCCATGCTCAGCGCGGCGTCCTGGCCCTCGGGCACCCGGGGCAGGGTGTCGGTGTACTGACGCTCGGCGGTGTCGGGATCCGCGCCGCCCCGCGTCTGGTCCGCCGCCGCGCCACTGGACTCCGCGGCCTTGCGGGTGTTGCGTACCAGCGCGATCCGCCGCTCGCCCTGACCGGGCCACAGCCGCGGCGTCGGCAGCTGGTTCGCGGACAGTTCGCGGCCGGCCTGGTGGTGCAGCTCGGCGAGGTCGAGCACGTCGCCGACGCCCGGAACACCGGCCCCGGCCACGCGTATCAGCGCGCCGGTGAACGCGGTCATCCGCTGCCCCGGCGGCACCCAGCTCTTGGCGTCCTTGGCGGTGGCCGCGAGGACGCACGCGCCGGGCACCGCTTCCAGCGCGGCCGGGCCGGTGGAGTGCGTCGACGGGACCTGCCCGTCGTAGCAGTAGTCGAGGATGATGATCCGGTCGGCGGCGTGGCCGGCCTCGCGCACCAGCGCGGCGACGTCGGGGAAGCGCAGCGCGCGGTAGAGCCGCGACTCGGACGAGCCGGCCAGGCCGAAGTAGAGGTCGGGGTGCCGGGGCGCGGCGAGCGTGTAGCCGGCGACGTAGAGGATGAACGCGCCGCTCGCCGCGGCCGCGGATTCGTAGACCGCGTCCAGGACCGTGGCGGCGTCGGGTGGGTTGCGCAGCACGGTGCAGTGTTCGGGGGCCAGCCCGAGCAGTTCGGGATCGGTCAGCACCGCGGACAGTTGTTCGACGTTCTCCGAGACGCCCGGCGTCGGCGCGACGGCGTCGGCGGGAACGTAGTCGTCCACCGCGATGAGAACCGCGCGGGATTTGCCCGGATCCTGCACTGGCAACGCCGCCCCCTCCCTCTTTGGCTAGCAGGGTCTACCAGGAGATCCTGCAATGCAACAGTAAAGTGCGATGCACATTCGAGACGCTGTAACCGAGCCGTTACCGTGCTGGGGTAGGGATGGCGTCTCCACGGCGATCTCACAGCTGACGCCCATGATGCCGGTTCATGGACAACCGCCGCGAAGCGCGATCCCGCTCCGGAGATATCCCGAGTGTCGGCTTGGCCGAATGTGCACCGGAGTCAGCCGATATGGAGCCCGCGCAACTTTACCGTGCGCTGGATTTGATCGCCTCCAGGCGAACCGTCGCACAGTTGTGTGTCGTGCGCCACGGCCGCGTGGTGCTCAACCGGGCGTCGGGCGCGCGCCCGACGCGCTGTTCATGCTCTTCTCGACTGGAAAGCCGTTCGGAGCCTGGCCGACGATGCGCTGGCGATGGCCGACTGGGAGCGGTCGGTGTGCAACGCAGGACAGGCCCGGCCAAGGGGTTTGTGAGATGTAAGGCCGGATCAGGGCGCGGCGCGGCAGCGTCATCCCGGCGGTGAACGTGTCGACCGCCTCGACCGGCCTGGCGCGCTTCTACCAGGCGCTGCTGAACGGCGACGAGTTCGACGGAGTCAGAGTGCTGCATCCCGGCACCGTCGCCGGGGCACACCGGCCGTCCGGCGACGGCGAACTCGACCGGATGCTGCATCGGCCGGTGCGCTGCTCGCACGGTGCTCGCACGGCTTTCAGCCGAGCGGCGGCCCGCCGGGTCGCGACCAGCCGATGGGCAGCGCCAGCGGCCGCAACGGTAGCTACCTCTGCAACGCCTGGGCCGACCCGGACGGGACCTGGTGTTCGTCCACCTGACGGACCTGCCGCCTTCGCGTGCTGCGAGCGCACGCCATCAGACGCAGGTCAGTGACGCGGCGCTCGCCGCCTGCCGCTGACTGCGACCGGCCGGCGGCCGGTTTCAGCCCTCTGTTCCGGCTTCTGCGCCTTCGAAGAGCGCCAG
The DNA here is from genome assembly GCF_035946395.1 of Actinocrinis sp. Lineage (NCBI taxonomy): Bacteria > Bacillati > Actinomycetota > Actinomycetes > Catenulisporales > Actinospicaceae > Actinocrinis > Actinocrinis sp. Next base: position 66,503 of record NZ_DASYZI010000401.1, on the reverse strand, counting down.
CAGGTCGATCTTGCCGAACATCTTCGCGGCGTCGATCGCCGACGGGAATCCGGCGGCCGGGTCCGCCCCGGCGGCGAGCAGTGCGCGCACGATCGCGACCTGGCCCTTGAACACCGCTCCGGCCAGCGGCGTCTGCCCCTTGTCGTTGGCCTCGTTCGGATCGGCGCCGCGCGCCAGCAACAGATCCACGGTCTCGGCGTTCCCGTAGTACGCGGCGAGCATGACAAGGCTGTCACCCGCCTCGTTGGTCAGCGCCGCGGGCACGCCCGCGTCCAGGTACTGCGCCAGTGCGGCCGTCTCGCCGTCGCGCGCCATGTCGAACAGCCTGCCCGACTGCGCGATCGTCTCTGAATCCGGCGCGCCCGGGGTCTGCGCGGTCGAGTCGCTCATCGTCTCCTGGTCTCCGATCGGCTTCAATGCGTCGGGGATCAGACTACGTGGACGCGGGAGACGGCGCGCGCTCAGCGCCGTCACGGCGCTGTCACAGCGGGCCGCGCGCGCCACCGAACGCCACCGGGCGCCAGCGCGCATCCCAGCGCACGAATGGACGGCCCCTCATACCTCGGAGGCTGCGGCGTCATGTAACACGATCCCTTGACGTTAGTTGTCCGCGACCACATACTCCCAACCACTACCCGAACACTCGTCGGCTGAGTGATACGAAACACGCCGGAAACGTTTCCGGCATAATCGGGCAAACGGCCCGATTCAATACATAAGGCCCGATCGACTCGGCGCGGCCGACCGGGCGCAGGCGTCCAACGCGAGAGGTCGCATGCCATGTTCGGACAGAGACGAGGCCGCGCCGTACCCACTCACAGCGCCTCCTCTGCTCGGTTCCACTCCCCCGCCTCCCCTTCCGATGACTCCGCGGCGCTGCCCGCCGCCCGGGTCCGTACCCACCACCGGCGCGGCCCGGCCGGGCAGGCGCCGCGGATCCCGCTGTCCAGCCGGCGGTTCCGGCTGCTGACGCTGTCCGTGGTCGCCGCGCTCGGCGGGCTGTTCACCTTCGGCGTCGGCCCGGCCCAGGCGTCGCTGCCCGGCGTGCCGTCGGGCTGGACCCAGGTGTTCGCCGACGACTTCAACGGCGGTGCCGGCAGCGGCATCGACGGGCAGTGGATGTACGACACCGGTCCCGGCTCCAGCTTCGGCACCGGCGAGATCGAGACCATGACCAACTCCACCGGCAACGTCCACCTGGACGGCAACGGCAACCTCGACATCACCGCGCTCAACAACGGCGGCTGGACCTCCGGCCGGGTGCAGACCACCTCGGCCAACGTCGGCGCGCCGGCCGGCGGCAAGCTTGAGGTCACCGCCTCGATCGACCAGCCCTCCGGCGGCGTCGGCTACTGGCCGGCGTTCTGGATGCTCGGCCCCGGGCAGTGGCCGGAGAACGGCGAGATCGACATCATGGAGGATGTCAACTCCCTGTCCGAGGTGTCCGGCACCATCCACTGCGGCACCTACCCCGGCGGTCCGTGCAACGAGGGCAACGGGATCGGCAGCGGGCTGCGCGCCTGCGGCGGCTGCCAGTCCGGTTTCCACACCTACACGATGATCCTCGACCGCACGAACACCTCCGCCGAGTCGATCACCTTCTACCTCGACGGCTCCTCGTACTTCACCGTCACCGAGGGGCAGGTCGGCACCTCGACCTGGCAGCAGGCCTTCGACCACAACCTGTCGATCATCCTCGACCTGGCGATGGGCGGCGGCTACCCGAACGGCGTCTGCGGCTGCACCTCGCCGACCGGCTCCACCGCCTCGGGCGGCACGATGCAGGTCGACTACGTCGCGGCGTACACCACCAACGGCGGCGGCCCGCCCCCGCCGCCGCCCGGGTCCGGCCCGGTCACCCTGGCCTACAACGGCCTGTGCCTCGACGTGCGCGGCGCCAACTCCGCCAACTTCACCCCGGTCCAGGTCTACACCTGCAACGGCACCAACGCGCAGCAGTGGACCTTCGTCCAGGCCGGCACGACGCTCCACGCGCTGGGCAAGTGCCTTGACATCAACGGCGGCGGCACGGCGAACGGCACAACCGTCGACCTCTACGACTGTAACAACACGGCCGCACAGGTCTTCATCCCGCAATCGAACGGCTCGCTCTACAACCCGCAGTCGAACAAGTGTCTCGACGACACGGGTTGGGGCGGCTCCGGTACCCAGAGCGAGATCTGGGACTGCACCGGTAACACCAACCAGAAGTGGAACTTGCCCTAATGCATGAACGCGTCGCTGAACGCAGCCGCACCCGGCGGCGGACACCCGCGCTGGTCGCAGTGTTCGCCCTGATCGCGGGGCTGCTCGGAATCGGAATCCAACAGGCCGCTTACGCCACCGCCGACACGAACATCGCGCTCGGCTCGGAGGCGACCGCGTCCTCGGTGGAGGGAGCCGGCACGCCGGCCTCGGCCGCCGTGGACGGCAACATGGCCACCCGTTGGTCCTCCGCGTGGAGCGATCCGCAATGGCTGCAACTCGACCTCGGCGCGAACGCGTCGGTCAGCGGTTTCTCGATCTCCTGGGAAGCCGCCTTCGCCACCGCGTACCACATCGAGGTCTCCAGCGACGCGACCACTTGGACGCAGGTCTACTCGACCACGTCCGGCGCCGGCGGCACCGAGAACATCTCGGTGCCGCCCGGCACCACGGGCCGCTACGTGCGGCTGACCGGGACCGCGCGCACCACGATCGGCGGCGCGCAGTACGGATACTCGATCTACGAGTTCCAGGTGCTCGGCCACTTCACCCAGGAGGGCGTGAGCACGGGCACTGACACGGCGAGCCTGCAACAGGGCACGTCGATCGACCTGCCGGTGAATCTGAACACGGCCTCGGCGGCACCGGTCACCGTCGACTACGCGACCGCCGACGGCAGCGCCGTCGCGGGCACCGACTACGCGGCCGCCGCGGGGACGCTGACCTTCGCTCCCGGCCAGACCGCGCAGACGATCCACCTGGTCGCGCTGCCGAATCCGGTGCACGCGCCGACCAAGACGTTCAGCGTCACGCTGGCCAACGCCTCGCCCGCCGGCACGTCCGTCGGGCCGCGTTCGACCACGACGATCAGCATCCTGAACAACAACCCGGTGCCGACCGACGGCGCCGTGCAGACCATCGACAGCTTCGACGGCACGATCCCGTTCAGCACCGGTAACCCGGGCCTGTTCACCTTCTCCTCTGACGCCGCCTCGACTCCGACGCTGACGCAGGTCGCGGCGCCGGACATGCCCGGCGCGGCGAGCGGCAACCAGGCGTTGCAGGTCTCGTACAAGATCTCCGGCTGGGGCGGCTACTCGCACGACCTCGCCGCGGCGCAGGACTGGAGCGCGTACGACGGCTTCAGCTTCTGGGTCAAGGGAACGGGCTCCGGCCAGAAGGTCGAGTTCGAGGTCAAGATGGGCGGCGCCGACGGCGAGCACTCCGAACTGTGGCAGTCGTTCTTCACCGACGACACCGCCGGCTGGAAGAAGGTGCAGGTCGGCTTCGCGAACCTGAAGAAGCGGGCCGACTACCAGCCCTCCGGCGCGCCGAACGCCGCGTCGATCACGCTGGGCGCCATGTGGGGCTACGCGGTCAACCTGCCCGGCAACTCCGCCAACACGCTGGTGTTCGACGACGTGCAGGTCTACCAGTCGCTACAGACCATCCAGGACTTCGAGGGCGCCAACCCGATCACCGACACCAACGGCGCGCTGGCGAACACCGGGGCGTTCTCCTGGGGCGGCAACACGGCCAGCACCCCGACGCTCAGCATCGCGCAACTCGACCGCCCCGGCGTGACGAACAACCACGTGCTGCGCGGCAACTGGGTCGACGACAGCAGCTACGGCGGCGTCAGCTACGACCTGGCGACGAACGCACCGCAGGACTGGAGCCCGTACGCGGGCCTCGAATTCTGGTTCTACGGCCACAACCCGAGCAACGACGCGGTCCCCGGCTCCGGAGCCAAGTACGAGTTCGAAATCAAGATGGGCGGCGCCGACGGCGAGCACGGCGAGCTGTGGCAGGCCTTCTTCACCGACGACTGGCAGGGCTGGCACCTGATCCAGCTGCCGTTCGCCTCGCTGAAGCGGCGCACCGACTACCAGCCCTCCGGCGCGCCGACGAGCACCACGCTGGACCTGAGCACGATGCGCGGCTTCGCGCTGACCGAGCCCGCGGGCACCGCCAACGGCGAGTTCGACGTCGACCAGTTCGCGCTCTACGGCATCAACACCGGAACGCTCGGTGCGCACGTCAGCACGTCGCAGGCCGTTTACGCGGTCAACCCCGGCGGCACCGCGACGGTCGGCATCCAGCTGACCACCGACGGCGGCAAGGCGCTGGACCACGACGTGACGGTCGGCTACGCGCTCGGCGGCGGCAGCGGCGTCGCGGGGACCGACTACACCGACGCCAGCGGCAGCGTGACGTTCGCCAGCGGATCGGCGTCGGGCAGCGTGCAGTCGTTCACCGTCCAGACGCTGCCGAACTCCACACCGTCGACCGCGAAGACGATCCCGATCCAGCTGACCCCGGCCGGCGCCGACGTCGCCGCGGACAACCCGGTGGTCGTCGTCAACGCGCATGGCCTGCCGTATCTGGACTCCTCGCTGCCGATCGCGACACGGGTACAGGACCTGCTCTCCCGGATGTCGCTGGACCAGAAGATCGGCCAGATGACCCAGGCGGAGCGCGGCGACCTGGCGCACCAGTCGGACATCACCTCCGAGTCGCTCGGCTCGCTGCTCAGCGGCGGCGGCTCGACGCCGACCCCGAACACGCCGCAGGCCTGGGCCGACATGATCGACTCCTTCCAGGCCCGCGCGCAGGCCACGCCGTTGCAGATCCCGCTGATCTACGGCGAGGACTCGGTGCACGGCGACAACAACCTGGTCGGCGCGACGGTCTTCCCGCAGAACATCGCCATGGGCGCGACCCGCGACCCGGCGCTGGTGAAGCAGGAGGGCCAGGTCGCCGCAACCGAGACCCGGGCCACCGGCGTCACCTGGGCGTTCTCTCCGTGCGTGTGCGTGGCGCGCGACGAACGGTGGGGCCGTACGTATGAGTCCTACGGTGAGGACCCGGCGCTGGTCACCCAGATGGAGACCATCATCGACGGCCTCCAGGGCGACGGCGCGCTGAACAAGAACACCAGCGTGCTGGCGACCGCGAAGCACTTCGCCGGCGACGGCGGCACGACGTACGGCTCCGGCAGCGGCAACTACAAGATCGACCAGGGCGTCACGACCGTGACGATGCCTCAGCTCCAGGCGCTGTATCTGGCGCCGTTCCAGGCGGCGGTGCAACAGCACGGGCTCGGCTCGGTCATGCCGTCCTACTCCAGCCTCCAGATCGTCGGGCAGGACACCGCGCCGATCAAGATGCACGCCCGCGCCGACATGATCACCGGAGTGCTCAAGCAGCAGTACGGCTTCTCCGGCTTCGTGATCAGCGACTGGCAGGCCATCAACCAGCTCGGCCCGAACTACGAGACCGACATCCAGACCTCGATCAACGCGGGCCTGGACATGATCATGGTGCCGGACCAGTACACCAACTTCGAGAACGACCTGAAGGACCTGGTGGGCAAGGGCCTGGTCGCCCAGTCGCGGATCGACGACGCGGTCAGCCGGATCCTGACGCAGAAGTTCCGGCTCGGCCTGTTCGAGCAGCCTTACGCGGACCGCAGCAACGCCGCCACGATCGGCGACGCGGCGCACCGCGCGGTGGCCCGGCAGGCGGCGGCCGAGTCGCAGGTGCTGCTGAAGAACGCGGTCCCGGCCACCGGCGCCGCGGCGCTGCCGCTGTCCACGAGCGCGAACATCTACGTGGCCGGCAGCAACGCCAACGACCTGGGCAACCAGGCCGGCGGCTGGACGGTGACCTGGCAGGGCGGATCCGGCAACGTCGACGTCGGCACCACGATCCTGCAAGGGATGCAGGCCGACGCGCCGAACGCACACATCACCTACTCGAAGGACGCGTCAGCTCCGATGACGGGTTCCGACGTGGGCGTGATCGTGGTCGGCGAGACGCCGTACGCGGAGGGCGTCGGCGACGTCGGCAACGGCCACACCGTGGACCTCTCGGCGGCGGACAAGGCGGCCGTGGACAAGGTCTGCGCGGCGATGACGTGTGTCGTGCTGGTCGTCTCGGGCCGGCCGATGAACATCGTGCCGATCCAGGCCGAGGCGAACGCGATCGTGGCGTCCTGGCTGCCGGGCACCGAGGGCGAGGGCGTGGCGGACACGCTGTTCGGCGTCACGCCGTTCACCGGCCGGCTGCCCGACACCTGGGCCAAGCAGGTGGACACGACGACCACTCCGGTGGTTGTCGGCATCCCGGCCACGACCGGCGCGTACGACCCGCTGTACCCGTACGGCTGGGGCCTGCGCACCGACTCGCAGCAGGCACGGATCACCGCGGTGCGTGACGCGCTGGCCGGCCAGCCGGACCAGATCTCGAAGGTCGGCGCGACCCTGCTCACCGCGCTGATGAACGGCAACGGCAACTGGAACGCGGACGGCTCGCTGCGCCACTCGGGCGCCGCGCTGTCGCTGATCGCGGCGGCGAGCCCGGCGGTCGAGGGCACGTCCCAGTTCGACGAGGCGAACGCGAACCTGCTGGTGTCGGTCGTGCGTGACATCACCCAGAACGCGATCGTCGCGGGCGGCGCGACGGCGATGACCAGCACCGCCGCGACGACGGCCGACTCCGAGCACGCCCTGATGAGCGGCGACCCGACGACGGCGATCGCCGAGCTGACCACGGCGTACTTCATGGTCGCGCCGCCGGAGCAGTAAGCGGCAAACGTCAGGACACAGCACCTGGCAAAGCAGGTAAGGGCGGCGGCCTTCGGGTCGTCGCCCTTACCATTTACAAAATGCCTGTGCGTTTGACTGCTCGATGTGTACGCGGCCTTGAGTGGGTACTCGCGGCCGAGGTGGAACACCGCTTCGCTCGGTACGCGGCCGATGACATCCGGCTGAGCGAGCGTCAGGTGTCATTCGAGGTGCCCCGATTACGCACCGGCCTGCTTGAGTTGCGAACGGCCGACGATCTGCTGCTCGTTGTCGGAACGCTGCGAGGCATCGACCACACGCGAGCCGCCCTGCCCGAGCTGTCGCGACGCCTCACGCGGATCGACTTCGACGCCGCGCTCACGCAGCTGGAGGACGTCCGTACGCTGCCGTCACGGGCACCGACGTTCGACGTGGTCGCGAGCCTGCTCGGGCGGCGCAACTACAACCGGTACGCCGTCGAGGACGCGGCAGGAGACGTCATCGCGGATATGGTCGGCGCGCGGTACGCCTCCCGGAATCCGAACGCCGGGCGCCGTACGGGTATTGGCACAGCCGGCGCGGGCACTGCCGCCGACGCCGCAGACACCGACTTCACCGTACGCCTCTCGCTCAACGGCGATTCGGTCGAGATCGCCCTGCGTCTACCGCACAGACCGCTGCACCGGCGCCCCTGGAAGCTGGACACGGGACCCGGGACGCTGCACCCTCCCCTGGCCGCAGCACTCGTCTGGATCGGGAGCGGCACGTCGCCCCTACGTGTTCTCGACCCGTTCTGCGGTGACGGCACGATCGCGATCGAGGCCGCACTCGCCTTTCCCGAGGCGAAGATCCTCGCCGCCGACCTTGACGCCGATCGATTGCGCAACGCACGAGCCAACGCGGCGCGCACGGCGGTTGCGGAGCACATCCAGTTCGTCCACGCCGACGCAGGAGACACAGCCTCGGGAAGCACAGCCTCCGGACCAGAACCCTTCGACGTCCTTGTCACCAATCCGCCGTGGAACAGGTCGGTCGGCGCGTCCGGCGCGCTGGTTGACACGCTCGACCCCTTCTGGCGGCGCCTGCCGGACAGCTTGACGCCAGACGGCCGGGCCTGCACGGTCACCGAGGCGGAACTCGACATCCCGGCGCGTTTGCTGCGGATGGGCTATTCGGTGGCGCTGGCGCAGGCGATCCGGCTCGCCGGGCGCGTCTCGCACGTCGTGCTGGCCGCGCCGCCCGGCGCCGCCGAGCCCCGGCTCCCGGCCGGACTCGAACTGTGGCACGAGCGGGCGATCAAGGCCGGAATCGTCTCACCGGACGGTTTCTGACCCGCCGGGGATAGGGGAGCGTTTGAGCTGTGGGGCCGGGGTCACAGCGTCTGCCGCGCCCTGGTCCGGCCCCACAGCTCAAACACCCCCTAGTCTCAGAGACTGTGGGAGTCTCCGATATAGAGTTCCTCGGCTCGGGCGACGGCGACGAGGACGCCGAGCCGGGCGAATCCGGGCCCGACGCCGGTTCCGATGCTGCTTCCGGCACCGGCATCGGCTCCGCGTGCCGCTGGTATCGGCAGAAGCCGTCCGGCCCCGTCGCCGCGCTCTCGGCCGCGCTGCTCGTCGTCGTCACGGCGGCCGCGTTCGCCGTCGTGACGCAGCAGCGGCAGAGTGACGACTTCGACGTGACGCTGATCTCGGCCCAGTACACGATGCGGCAGGACGCGTCCGGCATAGACCTCGCGCTCGCACTACAGAACGCCGGTCCGACCATGATCGAGCTGACCGGTGTCGCCGTCTACCAGCCCGGGCTGATCCGGTCCACGCAGACCGGCGACGCCGCCGGGGTCACCGAGAGCGAGGCCGGCGCCACGACGGCGAGCGCGCTCGGACCCGGGACCGCGATCACCTCGCTCGCGCTGACGCCGAAGGACGTCGAGATAGTCACCGTGCCGTTCCGCTACGACTGCGCCGTGTCGAGCTTTCCCGCGGTCAGCCGCTCGGTCGGCCTGGCCGGGTTCAGCGCCCGTGGCACGGCGCACACGGCGCGCCTGACCCTCCCGGCCTACGTCACCCCGTGGCAGCCGGGCGGAGTCCTGAGATCAGCGCTCTGCAATCAGCCCACTCCCGAATCGGACCTCAACGTCAGGTACGCCGGAATCGGCAGCACGCTGATGCAGCTGACCCCGGTGCGGTTCGACTACACCATCTCGCTGACCGCGCCGACGGCCACCCCGGTCACGGTCAGCAGCATCTCGCAGGACAATCCGGGCATCGCGGCCTCGGTGGACCCGGCGCTGCCGATCGAAGTGCTCGACGGGCAGACGGTGCTCGTCACCATCACGTGGCGGGTGATGAGTTGCGTCATCGCGACTTCGGACCGATCCGCCGTCGGAGTGAAGATCACGGCTTCGGCGGAGCAGAGCGTGCAGACTTGGGACGCCAGGCTCGGCGCCCAGTTCACCAGGGATCTGGACGCCGAGATCACCACCGTGTGCTCGGGCGGCTGACCGACTGGACCTGCGCGGTTCCGCATACTCCTTCGCCCACGTATGTTCCGGCATCGCGACATCAGTGTGGTCGTGATCTGGTTGACTGTGTCTGACAGTCTGTCTGTCCGACAGTGCGTCGCCCGCTGCGCCCACCATCGCAGGACGGAGACCCGGTTAATGACCAGGACGATGTACGACGGCGTGGACGCGAGCCGGCTGCCGGTCTCGGCCCAGCTCGTCGCAGGGTATGTGGACGGCCTTTACAAGTGGTCGGACGCCGGCTGGGCCCGCTTCCCCTCCTCGGTCAAGGTGCGCGTCGCGGTGTTCTCGAACACGAACGACGGGCACGCGCTCGACGTCGAGCCGGGCAACGCCACCCCCGCGCAGAGCGTCGACTGGGTGCTGATGCGCCGCGGCTCGGGATTCGACCCGACCGTTTACATGAACCTGTCCACCTGGCCGACCGTGCGCGCGGCCTTCCAGGCGCGCGGCGTGGCCGAGCCGCACTACTGGGTCGCCTCGTACGACGACGTCGCCGCGATCCCGTCGGGCGCGATCGCGAAGCAGTACTACAACAACGACGCCGCCGGCTACGACCTGTCAGTCGTCGCCGACCTCTGGCCGGGCGTCGACGCCACACCCAATGGCGCCCCGGCCGCCGTTTCCGTCAGGAGGAACGACTTGCACGCCGATCTCCAGCTGAATCAGCCCGTCGTGCTCACCAACCCGGCCGCGGTCCTCGGCGGCACCTCGCAACTGCTGCTCGCCTCGGACTTCGGCGACGCCACCGTGCGCGTCGCGCTGTTCAGCCTGAGCGCGGCCAACTGGTCGGTGAAGCAGTACAACGTCGGCCGGCTCGCCGGCGCGGTGAAGATCGCGCTGCCGCCCGACACGAACAAGATCAGCGTCGAGCTCACCAGCGGCCCCGGCACAGTCGGCCTAGACGTGCTGGCGTGACGCCGTGACCGGACGCGCCGAGGTGGCCTGACTTCCCACGTCGGCACGCTCACGCCGGTGGGCGCGCCATCCCGAGGACGTCGAGCAGCCGGTCCAACTGTTCCTCGGTGACGGTCCCGGCGGCCACGTGGCCGCGGTCGATCACGGCCTGGCGGATCGTCGTCCCCTCGCTCAGCGCCTGCTTCGCGATCTTCGCGGCCTCCTCGTAGCCGACGACGCGATTGAGCGGCGTCACGATCGCGGGCGAGGACTGCGCGTACTCGCGCAACCGCTGCACGTTGGCCTCGATGCCTGACACGCAGCGCTCGGCCAGCAGTCGCGACGCGTTGGCCAGCAGCCGGATCGATTCGAGCAGGTTGCGGGCCAGCACCGGAAGGGTGACGTTGAGCTCGAACTCGCCCGAGGCGCAGCCGAACGCGACCGCCGCGTCGTTGCCCACCACCTGGATGCACACCATGCGCACCGCCTCGGGGATGACCGGGTTCACCTTGCCGGGCATGATCGAGGAGCCCGGTTGCAGGTCGGGCAGCGCGAGCTCGCCGAGCCCGGCGCGCGGCCCCGAGCCCATCCAGCGCAGATCGCCGCAGATCTTGAACAGCGCCAGCGCCAGGGCGCGCAGCTGGCCGGAGCACTCGGCGAACGCGTCGCGGGCGCCCTGGGTCTCGAAGTGGTTGCGCGCCTCGGTGAACGGCAACCCGGTCGCCCGCGCCAGGTTCGCGACGGTGGCGGCGCCGAATCCGGGCGGGGCGTTGAGCCCGGTGCCGACCGCCGTCCCGCCGAGCGGCAGTTCGGCCAGCCGGGGCAGCGCGGATTCGAGCCGCTGCGCCGAACGGCGGATCTGCGCCGCGTAGCCGCCGAACTCCTGGCCGAGCGTGACCGGCGTGGCGTCCATCAGGTGGGTGCGCCCCGCCTTGACCGTCTCGGCGAACCGCGCGGCGTTGGTGGCCAGCGCCTGCTCCAGCAGGTCGAGTGCCGGCAGCAGCTCGCGCACCAGCAGCGCCGTGGCCGCGACGTGGATCGAGGAGGGGAAGACGTCGTTCGAGCTCTGTGAGGCGTTCACGTGGTCGTTCGGGTGTACCGGACGGCCGAGGCGCTCGGCCGCGAGGGTGGCGACGACCTCGTTGGCGTTCATGTTCGAGGACGTGCCGGAGCCGGTCTGGAAGACGTCGACCGGGAACTCGGCGTCCCAGCGCCCCGCCGCGACCTCGGTCGCTGCGGCGCGGATCGCGTCGGCCATGTCCGCGGTGAGCACGCCGAGCGCGCCGTTCGCCTCGGCGGCGGCCGCCTTGATCCGGCCGAGCGCCGAGATCTGCGCCCGCTCCAGCCGGGCGCCGGAGATCGGGAAGTTCTGCACGGCGCGCTGGGTCTGCGCCCGCCACTTCGCACGTGCGGGCACTAGGACCTCGCCCATCGAGTCGTGCTCGACACGCACGTCGGGATCCGGCCCCACCCGCGCCTCGCTGCTGTTCATGCGGGTCACCTCCATCTACCATCCTCACCCATGGCCCCAGGAGATCCAGCCCGCGACTGGTCCGCGTTCCAGTACGAGATCTACTATGACGCCATGCCTCTGACCTGCGATTAGATAGCTTTGAGAGTTCGAGAGGGCACTTTCGGGGCACTTTGCTTGGGGACGCTTCGGCCGAACGCCGCTTCTACAGCGGCCCGCGACGTGTCTTCGGCTTCTGGCCAAAGGTGCGAGTAGACGTCCAAGGTGATCGACGGCTTGCTGTGCCCCAGCCTGCGCTGCACCGTCTTGACCGACTCGCCCGCGTCGATCAACACGCTGGCATAAAAATGTCTAATGTCGTGGAGCGTGGCCCAGTCGGGAACCACCAGCGGGACGGCGCGTTCCCGGTCCGCCTGTCCGGCGAGCAGTGTGTTCGCCTTCCGCACCGTGGCAGCCCAGATGTCCGGCCACCGGCCGCGCAGGATGGGACGCCCGGCGTGGTTGGTGAACAGGAACCGCGCTTTCCGCAACACCGGCTTGTGTGGGTTCGTGCGGTCCCAAATCTCAATGTTGCGCGGCGGGAACTTCACGATGTGCTCGGCGATCTCGTCCACGACGAACTGCGGTACCGGGACGGTCCGGTAGCTGGTCTTGGTCTTGAGCGGCCCCAAATACGGCTTGTCGTGTTCCGGGTACACGAGCTGTTGGCGGATCTTCAGTTCGCGCCGCAGAAAGTCCAGCTGCTCGACCTCCAAGCCGAACAGCTCTCCCTGCCGCAGCCCGGTGCACGCGTCCAGCCGCAGCGCGGCCCCGTAGCGGGGATCAATGGCCTGAATCAGCGCTTCGACGACGGGCACGGGCAGCGGCTCAGTCTCCGCGTGCACGACCTCGGGCAGGTTGTCCACCCCGGCGCACGGGTTCACGGAAATGAGCCGGTCGATCATGGCCATCCGGAATATCGACCCGATATAGGAATAGTCCACGCGCAACGTGGTCGGGGCGATGACCTCGGATAGCTCTTTCACCCACCCCCGGATTTCCGACGTCCTAATCGCCGCGATGGGCCGGTCCCCGAGCGTCGGGTATATGCGGTTTTCCAGGGCGCTGCGCACGCGGACGGCGGTGGAATCGCGGTGGCGACTGTTCTCCCGCCACTGTTCGGCGACCACCCGGAACGACTGCTTCCCGAGCTTGGGGTCAACGAACAGGCCCTTCCGCAACTCCGAGCCGACATCGTCCGCGCGGTCGTCCGCCTCGGTCTTTTTGGTGAAGTTCTCTTTCCGCTGAATACCGCTCGCGTCGCGGTATCGAACCTGCCAGCGCTTTCCCTTTCCGTGGTCAGCCGAGGCAACTTTCCCTTTGTGTTCAGGACATTCCGGTTCGCCAGGTCCCGGCTTGGACTTATGCCATCTGTCATATACATCAGCCATTTGCTACTCCTCTCATCCCGCTTGGCCGGGTCGGACCGGCGCGAGTAGGCGGTGACGGTGTCGGGCGACGTGGACCCAGCGGCGCGCGGTCGTCTCGTTCACCTTGAACTCGTCGGCGACGGCTTGCACTGGCTTGTCACCGGCCGTCAGCGCGTCGCGGTACACCCGCGCGACCTCTTGGTAATGCTCGACGCCGAGCACGGGCGGGCGGCCAGTGCGCGGTTTGACCCACACGGTGCTGGGGTCGGGCGTGGGTCGCTGAGCAGCGATGATCTTTCCTAGCGGCACCTCGCGCAGTAGCGCCGCGTCGATCGTGCCGCGCCGGTATGCCGTGTCTCGCAGAGCTTTGACCTCAACGGCAATCACGTCGGGCGCGTAGGCGGCGGTCCACTGGAGTGTCACACGGAACAGTCGGTCGCGGATCACCACGTCGGTGTGGGCTTTGGGCATGGGTAAAGCGTACAGCGTTTGCGAATGGCTTAGCGCACCATTCATTCTGACCTTACGCTCACGCGAGTCCGTGACGTCCACCGTTAGCGGTTGCATGCGGTACGTTAGTCAGTTCATTGGTTTACTTTCCTGCATGGCGGTAAACTTTCATCGATGGCTTGACCAGCGGTTACACCGCTGAAGGGAACGTTCGATGACCGCCGCACCACTGTGGACGCACACGCAGACCGCGCAGTTTCTTGGCCTGCCAGTGTCCACGCTATATCAGCTTGTTTCTAAGGGAATCGGCCCGCGTTCGTTCCGGGTCGGCAGGTACCGGCGCTACCAGGAGAGCGACGTCCGATCCTGGCTTGAAGAACGCGCGTCAGACGCGCCGACGTTCGGAAAGACTACGGCGCCCCGGACGTCCGCACCGGCGGTGCGAGCCGTGACCGGTCCCGCCGACCGGAAGCGCGGGCGGCCGAAAGCGCGCTGAACCGGGCCGCATGAAAGACCACGGCCCCCGCCGGATAGACGGGGGCCGCACTGCCAACCCGCGCGGTGCCGATTCCGCGCAAAAGGAGAATCTGTCAGAGACTCTTACGAAATTGTACCGAGCCGGGCCGACAGTCTGCCGAAGATCGACCTCGCGAATCTGGTCCCGCCCTGGCGCCGGAACACCACTACGGCAGCGACCGCTGAGCCAGTACGCGGCAACCAGAAGATCACTGACGCGGTGGAGGCGATCATCGATGGCTGGCTCGACTCCGAGCGCGACCGGCCGGACGAGTCGGCCGACGAGTACGAGCCGCACGACGACGGCGACCCTTGGGGCGACTTCGAGCCGCCGGACACGAACGAGGACAGCATGCCTTCCGACGAGCCGCACGGTCCCGGCGGCACGGCGTACACCGTGCACGAGTCGGACACTGCTGAATCGGCGGCGACCGACGCGTTCGAGCGGGCCGTTTCTGGGCTGCTGGGCGAACTACTCGACAGCGACGGGCTCGACGACATCCCGGCGCTCGAACCGCTGATCGACGGCTACTTGTACCGCGACACGATCGCCCGCGTCATCGGGCCGTCCGGGCACATGAAGTCGTTCGTCGCACTCGACTTCGCCGCGCACGTCGGCACCGGCCAGCAGTGGCGCAACCGACACACCGTGCACGGCGACGTGATCTATTTGATCGCCGAGGGCGCGGGCGGGTTCCGCAAGCGCGTGCGCGCCTGGGAGCAGTACTACGGCCGCAAGATGACCGGCGTCCGGTTCCTGCCGCGCCCTGTTCAGGCCGCCGACGCGGTGAAGTGGAACGTCCTGATCGAGGTGTGCCGACGGTTGAAGCCCGCGCTGATCATTTTCGACACACAGGCGCGGATCACGGTCGGCGTTGAGGAGAACTCGGCGAAGGAGATGGGCTTGATCGTCGATCGTGTCGAACAGCTCCGCACTGCCACGAGGGCGTGTGTGGTGCTGGTCCACCACCAGGGCCTCAACGGTGACCACGGGCGCGGCTCGACAACGGTCAAGGGCGCGGCGCAGACCGAGCTGCGCGTGACGAAGCGGGGCAAGAAGGCGCCGGACGCGCGCGTGATCGTTTCGAGCGACAAGCAGAAGGATGACGAAGAACTCGACGACATGGCGTTCGGGATCACCGTGGTCAAGCTCAGCGGCGAGGCGAAGGAGGACGGGTCGCCGGTGACCTCGGTCGTACTGGTACCGGCGGACCTGCCGCCGGGCGACGACGCGACAGCCTCCCTGAAGCCGTCCGGTCGCCGCGTCCTGGCCGCGCTGCAAGGCGCGCTCGGCCCGCTCACCGTCAAGGGCATCGGCGATGTGTTGGCGGCACAGGACGACGGGCCGCTGAAGCCCCGAACCATCCAAGACGCGCTTGCCGGACTGGCGGAACAGAAGCTCGCCGAGGTCGCCGGAACTGACGGTTTCGCTCAGACCTGGCGCCCGGTGGTTGCCACCGAGGTCGGCAAGCTCTCCGACGCAGCGCAATATTCGGCCTGACCTGCGCGCATGCCACGCACGCATCCGCGCATGCGCGCCGCGCGACTCTTCACCCGTAGGCGCGCACGCACGCACGTCACCCTTAGGGGACGTGCGTGCGTGCGCGCCTTGGGAGAGCGGGGCCGAGCGGTCGGCGGGGTGGAGAAAGTCAAGATCAAAGACCGGCGCCGACGGGGATGGGTGCGCACCACGTTGCCGTCGTCGCTGCGGTGTCCCGTGCCCGGCCAACCGCACCGTGCCCACGTTCCATCGACAGGAGGCTTACATGGCGGATGACGAAGTGGACGAACGGACCGCGCACCACGAGGCCGGGCATGCGGTCGCGTACCTCGCCAGCGGGTTGTCGATCCGGTACGCGACGATCCGGGCGCGCGGCGGCAACCACGGCCGGGTCGCTCCGCCGCGTAGGCGGAGGATCGGGGTCACGGATGCCTACGTAACCGCATGCGCCGGGCCGGTAGCAGAGGGTTTATACCTGTGGCATGCCGCCGACGAAGACGACCGCGCGGGATGCGAGGTGAACGATTTCATCATGGCCGCCTGGCTGGCTGGCGGGTGCGGCGACATGCAGGTCTTCGACGGTGAGCGGGAGGGCGTCTGGGACTCCTGGCAGGACACTACGAAGACGATGGTGGTCGAACGGTACTGGCCCGCCGTGACCGCGATCGCCGAAGCGTTATTGATCCACAACACGCTGCCGGGCCGCGTGTTGCGCGAACTGGCTGAAGACAGCGGCCTGCCGCTGTGGTGCATGGCCGGGCTGCGTCGGTAACTGGGCGACGACCGGTAGTGGCAGCAAACCCGCGACCCATTCCCCGTCGGCGCGGGTTTTGGCCGTTCACCCATTCGGCCCAGTGCAGGTCCGTTTCTCCCGAGCCACCTGGATTTCGTGAAACATGGCCTCAACGGCGACGACCCCCCGGTGCAACGGGGGGTCGTCAGTGCCGATCCGCTCCTGAGAAAGGAATTGGCATGGACCACCTTAAGCGCCCGAGCGATCCGTCCGCAGTGCCCGCCCCCGACTCGCCGGACGTTGCTCAGCCGGACCCGTCGCACGCGCCGAACCGCCCGCGTCGGCCAGTCGCAGTGCCCTGGACTGTGGCGGCCGGGGTCGTCGTCGCGCTGCACGGTCCGATCGCCCCGATAGTCGTCCCCGTCGCGTTCGGTGCGGCGCTGGTCATCGTGGCGCGGGGAGGCGGTAGGCGCGACTGACGGGCCGCGCGGGAGCCGATGAAGACGGTCGTGGCTGACGCGACCACGACCGTCTTCAGGTCGGCCGTCAAGATGGCCGTCGTGGAGAACCGGCTCGGCGTGGTGATGTCGGGCAGGTCGATCGGCAGCGCCGTCTCAGCCTCGCGGGTCTTCACCGCGAAGTACGTTTGCGCGGCAGCCACTTCGGGCTTGCGGGGGTCGCCGTTCTGAGCGGTCAGGTAGCACGCATAGCGGGACAGGTGGACGTCGAGCGCGTCGGGGCCGCTAGCTGCAACTTTATGGGCGTCCATAAAGTGCTCGTCAGGGTCCATGCCGCTGCCCTTGCACGCGACACGTGCCCGCTCGATGGCCCGCGTGAAGTCTTGCCACTTGGTGTAGCCCATCAGCGGCATGAGGTCGCGTGCGGACCAGTACTCGCGGCCGTCGTCGTCGATGCACATGATCGCGTCGACCTGAGCGCGCTTCGCCGCGTGGTGCGTCAGACGGTGAACGTTTGGATGCCGATTTCCTGCATGTACTTGCTCCACTCGTCCGGTTCGAGGGCGCGAACCGGCATCATGATCGGCTTAGGCTTGACGCCGTCGGCGACAACCGTCACGACGATCAGTGGCTGGGTACTCGCTGGATCGACCTGAGCATCGATCAACGTGAACTCGCGCAGGACCCTGGCTACGCCTTCATGGACGAGCTGATCCGCTCCGCCGTCCCACTGGAACGCGGTGGCGCCGACCATGTTCGCCGAGGAGATGACCAACCATCCCGGCACCGGCTGCACGTTCATGAAGCCTCGAAGCCTGATTTGGACGCTGGCGTTGCGGGCGGAGTACTTCGACCGGTTGTAGACCACGACGCGGGCGCGGTTCTGTTTGAACGGCTCGATCGGGCGCCAACTCGTTCCGGGCAGCGGAGTGCCTAGCTTGAATACCGGCTCGTTCGGCTTGGAGTAGTTGAACGTAAGCTCGACATGAAGGTCGGCCGTACCGCTCGCCGCCCAGTACGCAGACAAGGCCAAGACCGTGGCGACGAGCCCGGCAAATAACGCGTCGGCCGTCAATGCGACTGTGACGGTGACACCGCGATCGTGTGTGCCAAGCCCGAGCGTCCACCCGGCGTAGGCCATCGCGACGATTACGACGCTCCCGACTATGACCACGACCGTCCCGACGACAACCCATTGCCGCAGGGACACCTGACGTAGACGCTTCATGGCCGGAGCATGTCAGAGCACGTCGCGCAGCGCGCCCATGTTCGCGAAGTTCGTTTGCGCGGTGGCAACTGCGTCCCAGTGACCAGCACAAACGCCGAGCTGTCAGCGTGCTGAGGGCTGGCCGGCCGGTGCACCCAACGCTTCGACGCGGTTGGCGATGCGCCGGGCCGATGCGGCGAGCGTTCGGTTCGGCCATGCGTTGGCGGCGACGACACGGCCGAGCGTTCCGAGGTAGTTCAGCGCGTCGCTGTCGGTCCGGTCGAAGAGCAGACGGAACTGTGCGCGGTCGCCGTGACGGCGGCGGGAAGCGTCGTCGAGCAGTTCGACAAGTCGTCGCCCAGCGGGGTCATCGACGCTGCGGAGCGCGGGAAGCACGGCTCTGACAAAGGTCGCCGAGACCGACACGACGACCGCGCTGCCGATGGTCGTCGGGATCGTCACGGCGACCTCCGATTACGAATCAAGGCTCGGATACTCACAACATAATCGGGATTATGAGGGGTCTGACAGTTGGGCATCGTCCTGGCCGGTCAATGCCTGTGCGGACGGTCCGGACGCAATGCCGCGTGCGTCGGCCAACTGGTCCAGCAGTCCGGCAATCTCGGCGTCCAGCTCGCTCGCCGACCGCATTTCGATCTTCGCTGGGGCGTCCACACCGTGCAGCTTCGCCCGGCGCTCCATGATCTTCAGCAGCCGGTCCACGGCCTGCAGGCGCGGCATGTCGTCCAGGAGCGGATCGCCGGTCGCCGGGTCGCGTGCCACCTGCCCGCCGGAGCCGGTCACGAGATGACGCGTGCCGAGGATCGTCAGGCACACCATGGTCAGTTGATCCAACTGCGCATCCATCAGCGTGCGCAGCTCGTCGGCCGGTTCGCGTACTGTGTCGCGCAACGCCCGTTCCACAGCTGACCGCGCGCTCGACGCGTCCGCTAGCCCCAGCTCGCGGGCGATGCGCGGATAGGACATCCCTTGGCTGCGCAGACGGCACGCCTTCGCGTCACGCTCCGCCGTAGCCAGTGAGCGGGTGAACTTCCCGTCGCCGCCGCGCACTAGGGCGCGGCCATCCTTGGTGTCGGCCGTCACAGTCGGCTCATCTCGGTGACGCCGCTGATCAGCTCACTGTCGAGCCGGATCGCCTTTTGAGCTGTGGCAACGGCAGCATCGTACGCGTATTCGGATATGGATTTGCCTTCGATGCGTGCCATCAGGATTCTGCGGTACACCTCGGGTCGGGCCAGCCGAGCAGCCCATGCCTCGCATCCGGTGAACGATTCGAGGTTGAGCGGATCATCGATGACCGATTCGACGATGCCGATATCCACCAGGGCGCCGATACGTTCATCGTCGGCGGTTTCGGCTTCTGTCGCCGACCGGGCACTCTCGGCATGGATTTCGGCGAGGGCGAGATCAGTGTTCGCTACGATCCACCGTTCCAACACGTTCGCCACGATGTCCATTGCGTCAGCTTCGTCGAGTGCGGTCATCGCGTTAGCCCTTATTGCTTTTGCTGATTTCCGGAGCGCTTCCGGGCTGCGGTTCACAAGGTCACCGCTTTCGCATGCACGGCGGCGAGCGACTTCTGGATTTCGTCGATCTGGTTTCCGTAACGCTCGATCTGCGCGCTCAGGGTGGCGAGGTCAGCGCGCACGTCACGGTATCCGTCGGTGTCCGTGACGGCCTTGACCATGACGGCCGACCGGGGGATGCGCACAGTGCGGCCGAGCCGTTGGGCGGGCAATTCGCCGACGCGGACCGCTTTCCGGATCGTGTCAACACTCACCGCGAGCAATGCGGCCGCTTCTGCGATAGTCACTGAGCCTTCGTCGGCCATTGCTTTCCCTCCGTCGTTTCGTCGAACGACTGTTCCCAACAATGCTAGCCTGTGCTGAGAGTGGTTTTCACGGCTGCGCATTGTGCGGGAGGTCTGTGGGTAAGGCGAATGGCGGCGTGGCTGTCGCGACGCTGCGAAAGATTGCGCAGCCGCCCGCGCGAAAAGCGGCGGCGAATACGTATCGGTACGCCTGGGAACGTGGCCCGGCGTATTCGGATGACCCGGCCGTGCGTGAACGCGCGTGGCAGGCCGAGAACGCCGGACCGGTGACGAAGAGTGCGTCGGTCGGGGACCGATCGCAGACGGTTGCGGCGCTGCTGGAAGTGGCGCGCACCGACCCGGACCCTGGACAGCGGGAAGCTGCATGGGCCGCGCTCGACGAGCTGACCAAGGCACGGTGAGATCAATGTTCGAAATCACAGAGCAGGCGCGCGCCGAGGTCGAGAAGCGCAGGCAGAAGAAGGAACGTGTGCACGTCGGCGGGACGCCCGCGCACGCGGCGGCCGAAGCCCACGTCGAAGCCGATCGTAAGGCGACGCGGACACCCATGGCTGAATCGGCGAAGGATCGCCACGACGTGCGTCACCCGACGTCGGGTCAGTTCATGCCGGGAACTAAGCACCCGTACTTAACCGATGGGCATGCGGCCGATTCGCCCGGCAACGCGCCCGCGACACCGCGCAGCGAACCCGCGCCATCGTTCCCTGTGCCGGTGATCACACCGAGCCCGGACGTGGTCGTCCACCAGTTGACCGGCTCGGACCACCCGGAGCGGTGGGTTCACGACGGCAACGTTCCTGTTCAGCGGCTTTCATTTGCTGATCCGCCGGTCCCGCTCAGCCCGTCGCCTCAGCAGTTGCCGTTCCACACTGCACCGATCAGCCCGACGGGGAGCGCCCGATGATCCTGACCGATGCCGTGTTCGACTCGTTGCCGCCTGAGGTGCGCGCCGCGTTCGATGCGAACCCTGGGCTTCGCGATGTCCTGGCCGGGGTGATGGAGTCGGCGGTTCCGGCCGAACTGACCGCGATGCTTACCCGCGCCGAGGCCGCGCAGTTCCAGCAGAGGGCCGCCGATCTTCTCGACCAGGCGGACCGCATCGACCATCAGGCCACGCTCGCCGGGGTGTCGGCGAAGGCTGACGCCGCGCTGGCGCAGACCGAGGACGACGCCGATCGGCTGGCGGCGGAGCTGAAAGCCCTGGTCGAAGCTGAACGCGACGCCGCCGACAAGTCCGGCGCGGCGGCCGACCATGCGCGCGAGCTGGCCGAACTCGCCGAGGACTTGGCGTCGCAGGGCGCTGACCCGGCGCAGCAGACGGACGCGATCGTGCGCCGGGACGCTGCCCGGCAAGTGGCCGACCGGTTCCACCAGGTCGCCGAACGCACCACGGCGCGCCGGGTGACCGGCGAGGCGGACCTCACGGCCGCGCGCGGCGCTGTGCGTCAGGCCAAGGCGGCGGCGAAGACGGCGCACGACGCCGAGTCGAGCCCCGGTACCGCACCGCTGACGTGGTGGACGCTACAGCTCGACGGTATCCGTCGCCTGATGGCCGGTCAGCTCAAGGCGGCCGACGACAAGGCGTTGGCCAGCGAGTTGGTCGAACAGGCGGCCGTGGCGGCTGGCGTGGACAAGCTGTTCGCCGCGCGCACCCGACAGAAGCTGGCCGACGATGAGCGGGCGCGCGTGTCGCAGCGGCTTCTAGCGCCGGTCCCGACGGGCAACCGCGACGCGTCCACGATCGTGGCGCCGCCCGGTGTCGGACCGATAGCCCCGCTGGCCGGCAGTCGCTGACCTGCGGTAATGACTCCGGGAACCGCAGCCTCCCGGACGCGCGGAGCTCCCCGCGCAACAGGCGCCACCCGGTCGGGGACTCTCCCTCCGGCGACCGGGTGGCGTCGGCTGCATATCAACTTTCGGTAACGCGAACGGCCAGGTGGACGCGGTGAGGGTGATGCAGGTGCTTGCGGAGAGCAAGCCTGAGGACGACGCGGACCGCGAGGAAATCAGGATTCTGCTGGCTATCGCGAAGTCCGCGTGCCCGGCGCTGCTCGCCGACGAGCTGGTGACAATGTCCTGTCATCTGCTCCCACAGCTCCGGCGGTTCGACCGCGAACTGATCGTGGACGTCGCCGAGCGGATGACCGGCTGAGATGGCGACTCCAAAGTGGTCTGCGCCGCGTTCAGGGCTGTTGGGCGACAACGGCGCGACGAACACGCAAGACCAGCTCAACCAGCTCTTGGGCACGCACGACATCACCCCGATCTATCAGGGCACGTCGGTACTCACGCCGCAAGGGTCGGGCGGCGACGGGTGGACGCACGCACTCGGTATTGAGGACATAGACCAGCCCTTCACGGTGGATATTGAGGACGTAGACCAGCCTTTCACGCTGGTCGGGACCACCGTCGGGCGCGTCGCCATCCCCGTGTTGCCGGTCGGCGACGGCGCGGACCTGATCGTCTCCTTGTGCAGCGACAGCGGCGGAGCGCCTGGCTCGGTGATCACGCAGACGAAGATCCCGGCGAACTGGATCACCTCGCTCGCCGCTGTGGCCGGGGTCGCCGGTCCCACATCACAGGCCCCGATCACGGTGTACACGGGTAGCCCGCTCGCGACGGCGGCGTTCAACGTGCTCAACCTTGGCGCGACCTCGCAGGTTCCGTGGCCGCTGCCCGCTGTCCAAGCCGCCGGGAGCGCGGTGTATCCGTCCGCCGTCGCGGTCGGCGGCTATCTGGTGCTGGTCGGTGGCGTGAACACGGCGGGCGGTACAACGTCGTTCAACAACGTATTTACGATCACTGCGGACGCGGACGGCAACGCCTCGCCCGCCGTGCCGCAACCTGCCTTCCCGACCACGATTAACCTCTCAACGCTCGCGGCCTCGACCGACCCGGCGAGCGGTGAGGTCACGATCATCAGCACGGGCGGCCAGATCCCGACCCCCGCTTCGGGGCCGAGCCCGCACGTGTTCACCGCGTCGTTGGACACTGCCACGGGCACGGTGGGCGCGTGGAATCAGCAAGCTGACTTGCCGATCCCGGTCGTCAACCACGGGTGCGCTGCCGTCAACGGGTTCGCGTATGCGGTCGGCGGCACCACGACCGGCAGCGCGACGACGCGGAACGTGTACTACGGCCCGTTGCAGAACGGCCAGATCACCACCTGGACGGCGACCACGCCGCTGCCGGTCACGCCGCTGCCCGGCGTGAACGTCCAGGTAGCGGCGCTGGACAGTGTCGTCCTGCTCAACTACTGGGACAGCAACGGCTTGCTGCGGTCGCTCTACGCACCGGCGAACGCGAACGGCACGCTCGGCACCTGGCAATCGTTGCCCGCCGTACCCGACAACACGACGTCGGGTTTCCCCGGAAACTCCCTGCTGGCCGTCGGCAATTACGGGGTGTTCGACAACTGGGGCGACAAGTTCACGCTGCTGTCGGTCACGCCGAACGGGCCAGGGCTCCAGTGGTACGCCAACCCGTTCTCCACCGGCCCAATATTCAGCTTCGGCGACTGGCACTTTTTTGCGCCGGGGGACGATGGAAGCTGGCAGTTCTATATGTTCGGAGTGCCAGTCTCCCCCTCCGCGCAGACCTCTTACGTGACTGGGCAGATGCGCCTGACGCCGTCCATCTCGATACCGCTTCCCGCCGTCGGCCTGACGAACGGCGCGACGTACCACGTCCTGATGCAGCAGGCGGGCGGCACGCTGAACGACTATCTGTGGCTGATGGACGACTTCAACGTGTTCCCCGGCAATCCGACGGCCCTGTTCCGAGACAGCGACCACCCGGCATGGCACGCAGGTTCCACCGGTCACGCGATCCCGATTCAGGTCTTTGACAAGTCGGCGACCGGCCCGCTGTGGCACCTCTGGGACGACGGCGGCGCCCGGATCACGACCAGCGTGCAGTCCACCACGCCAGGCCAAAACATCCTCGGCGTGCTGGAAGCCACCATGCAGCCCGGCCCGGTACTGAATCAGTGGCCTACGTTCGCGGACGGCATCGGCCCCTGGCATCCGACCGGCGCGACACTGACCACGTCCGCCGCGCAGACACAGGGCAACCTGCCGCTCTCCGCGCTGCTGACGCCGTCCGGGTCGGCAACGCTTGCATACGCCGAATCGGACCTTGTGCCGATCCAGCAGGGCCACCAGTACATCCTGAGTGCTTGGTACTACAGCCCGACGGGGTATAGCGACGTCAACCTGTCCGCCAACTGGTTCTCCGGGGGCGGCGGCTACATATCGACCACGTCCGGCACGTCGGCGGCCATCCCGGCGAACACCTGGACGTTCGTGCAAACAACAGTGACGGCGAATATCGTCACCGCCGCCTTCCTCGACATCGTCGCCATCGAAGGCTCCACCCCGCCCGCGACCGCGCTGCTGTATATCTCTGCCGCGACCGTGCAGGACGTCAGCGGCCCGCAGGTGTCCACCGTCACCGGCGTGACCTACGGGGGTTCGTGGCCGTCGCCGTCCGCCCGTCCGCCGCTCGGCACCGTGACGCTGGCGTGATACGACAGCGCCCGCCGGATCGTGGGGTTCCGGCGGGCGCTGGTCTCGGGTACGTCAGTCGGCAAGTGCGGCTTGATACGCCTTCGCTTGGTCCGGGGTGAGCACTTCCGAGACGCGCAGCAGCACGTCACCGGACACGTAGTCGTACTCGGTGCCGAGCATCGGCATCGACTTCTCGGCGCCCTGGATGTACTGCTCGCGCGCCGTGGCCTCAGCGCCGGTGGCGAACACCTCGACGCTGCCGCCCAGGTCCACCGAGCCCGCCGAGGTGTCGCGCGCGTCGGACGGCTTCACGCGCGTGTCGATGAACGCGGCTTTGGACGTGTACCCGTTGGGTCGGCCGAGCAGGTGGTTTGGATCGTTGGCCGCCGTGTACACGGTCACCGCGCCGACCGGCAGGCGCGCGGCTTTCAGTTTTGTCACCACGCCTGCCGCGTCCAGCGCGGTCGGCGTGGTGGGGCTCGCGCTGGCCGGACTGGACATCGCTGCCGCGTTGGCGGCGGGCGTGGTCGGGGTCGGCGTGGTCGAGCAGGCCGCCATCAGCGGGATGACGGCGAGAAGCATGACGGTTCGACGTTTCAAGGTTCCCCCTGGTCAGGATTTCATGAACGGACGTTACGGGCTGGCGGGCCGCCGGTTCGGCAGTTCGCCGGATTGTGACCGCCGTGGCCTGCCCGTGGGGTGCGCTTCGGCGAGTCGGTGAAGCCGTTCGAGCCCTGCGAGCACGCGCTCCAGAAGCGCGGCGTCGGGCGGCGCGTGGGCCGGAACCCACGCGTACGGCAGGTGCGGGTCATCGACCATCTCAGCGAGTCCTGACCCGGTCACGGTCCGTCCGCCAACCGGTCGGCAGCCCACAGCGCGAGCGCGCGCAACGCGGCCGGGGGAAGCGGCTCATGCCCGTACTTCTCCCGGTCACGCCACACGTCCAAGACCTCGCCGCCCAGCTCGACGGCGAACGGGAACAGGAGTGTCTTCAGCTCTTCGAACGTGTCCTTGAGGTCGCTCATCGGTCGGCCCGGTACGCGACGTAGGCCCAGTGATATCCCTGGTCGGCTGCCAGGGACTTGCCGTCCTTCAGGTCCAGCGGACATGTCGGCCCGGACACGCGGTCGGTTTGCACGAAGTCCCATAGGCCGCGCGACGGCGCTTGTCCGGCCTTGGACACGGCGCGGTTTTGGTCGGCTTCAGTAACACCCCACACGAGCAGACGGACCGGCGTCGCGCCGGGACGTGTCGTTGCGTGCGGTGGCATGGCGGTGTGCACGGCGTCCATGACCTCACACAACCGCGACCGGCACCGCAGGTCACCGCGTGCGTTGCCGCGTGGGGCGTGAATCGGGGGTGTGAATGCGAGCGCAGAGACACAGATGGGCGACGGCCCGTGATCTCAGGGTCGTGAGTGTCTACGCTTTGTGTAGACCACCGGGCCGGACCGCACGGGAGGCCGCATGCCCGCGAAGACGCCTAACGCACACCTCGCCGACCACCTCGCCGAAGCGGGGATCAGTCGCGGCGGGTTGGCGCACCGGATCAACACCCTTGCCGTGCGGCGAGGTCTGCCCGCTCCCCGCTTCAACCACGCGTCCGTGGCGCGGTGGCTGCGCGGAGAGCAGCCGCGCGGGCGTACGCCCGACCTGATCGCCGAAGTACTGTCCGTGCCGTTGGGCCGCACGGTCACGCGGGCGGACATCGGGATGCGCTCCGCGTTGCCGGTGGCGGACTTGGGGCTGAGCTTCGAGAGCGACTTGAACACGGCGGTCGTGGCCGCTTCCGACCTGTACGCGACTGATGCGCACCGGCGGGCGACGCTGACCCGGTCGGCGTACACGTCGGTCGGGTTCGTCGTACCGGCCATCCGATGGATGACCGCACCGGCTGCCGACCTGATGGACCGGGCTGGTTCCCGGCGTGTCGGCGGCGCGAACATCATCGCCATCCGGGAAGTGACCTCCACCTTCCGGCGGCTCGACAACATGTTCGGGGGCGGATATGCCCGTTCCACCGTCGTGCAGTACCTCGCCGACGAAGTCAGCCCGCTGTTGCGGCACGGCGCGTACACCGCCGACGTCGGGCGCGAGCTGTTCTCCGCCGCCGCCGAGATGACCTTGCTCGCGGGGTGGATGGCGTTCGACCTGGAGCAGCACCCGATCGCACAGCGGTATCTGATCCAAGCGCTCCGGCTGGCGCAAGCGGGCGGGGACGTCGCGCTAGGTGCCGAGACGTTGGCGGCGATGTCATGCCAGGCCGGGTATTTGGGCGAGGGCGCCGACGCGGTGGACATGGCGCGCGCCGCACACCGGTCGGCGCGCCGGTCCGGATCGGCGGCGCTGATGGCGGAAACGCTGGTGACCGAGGCGCACGGGCACGCGCTGACCGGGGACCAGCGTGCGTGCGCGGTCGCTCTGACGGGCGCTGAGACGGCGTTCGACCGGTCCCGGCCCGGTGGCGAACCGGCGTGGCTTCAATACTTCGACGGCGCGTACTTGTCCGCGAAGACCGGCCGCGCGTTGTTGGACGCGTCCGACGCGCCTCGATCGGCGGACGCGATGCGGCTGTCGCTGGACATGAAAGGCGGGTTCGAACGCGGGCACGTGTTCAACCTGGCCCTCCTCGCCGGTGCGCTGCTGGACTCCGGCCGGGTCGATGAAGGGTGCGCGATCGCGTTGCACGCGATCGAATCGGCGGACGGCATCGCATCCGAGCGGGTCAACGGCGAGCTCGCGGCCGTCGCGGGACGGTTGGAACGCTACGGCGATTTCGCCCCGGCGCGGGAAGCGTTGGCGGCGTTGCCTACCGCACGCCGAGGCGGTCGCGGGCGGCGAGCAACCCGATGACCGAGGCCGCCCCGAGCGTCATCCCGCCGACCATGGCGGGCACGTCGGCCAGCGGCACCCACCGCACCGACTGAGCCTCGTTGACGTCGGTCGTGGCGCCGTCCACCGGGTGCGGGTCAAGCCCGA
This sequence comes from Actinocrinis sp., assembly GCF_035946395.1. Lineage (NCBI taxonomy): Bacteria > Bacillati > Actinomycetota > Actinomycetes > Catenulisporales > Actinospicaceae > Actinocrinis > Actinocrinis sp. The sequence goes on along the minus strand of NZ_DASYZI010000401.1, from coordinate 39,226 downwards.
GATACACATGGTTGGGCGCGGACGCCGTACCGGTCATCGGCTCGAACGTGACCAGGTGCTCAACCTTCGACGGACGCCAACCCGTCTCTTCGACAGCTTCCCGCAGCGCTGCGTCGGCGGGGCTCTCGCCGGGGTTGAGGTAACCGCCTGGCACTTCCCACACCCACAGGTCGGGGATGAACCGGTGCCGCCGCATCATCAGCGCTTCCGCACGATCGTTGACGACAACGCACATAGCGGCAGCGTCTACACGAATCACGACCTGTTCGAACTGGACGCCGTCCGGCAGCGTCACGTGCGCGACGGTAAGCCGGGAGTGCTTGTTCACGGCCGCGTCGGGCAGCGCCACGGGTTGTTCGGTCACGATCCACTGCGTCGGGTCGGTAGTCACAGGACCCGAACCTACCTGAGGGCATTCCCGCCGTCGGTTAGACGAGCTGCAACCAGCGCTACCAAGCCTGAAAACGGGGCGGAACGCTCAACGGGACCTCGCTCTTGACGGTCCAGGGTTCGAAACCCTCGCGCGTGCATTTGAGAGTAAGGCGCAGCGGCGTGCCGTCCCATTGGTCGCGCCACGCCTGTGGGTCGCTGTACCAGTGCGGAGACAGCGTGACGTCTACAGCGAAAGGCCGGGATTCGCCGACGGGCAGTTCGAACGTGTCAACGGTGCGTCCGTCGGAGCTGCCGCCGTCCACGCCGCGCACGAATCGTAGGGGTCCCCAAATCTGCTGCCTGATTTCGTCGGCGGACACGCCGTTCTCGGCCGTGAGTTCGGCCCGGCCCGGCATGTCATCGCGGATGGTCATCTCGATCGTGTCCAGGTGACTGAGAGTCGTTGGACCTTCAAGACCGACGTAGAGGACGGTTCGGGTCATGCTTGGGTCCTTGAGCGTGATCTTGAACTTAGGCGTCATCTCCGCGTGCCAGCGATCCCGTTCGATAGATGTCAAAGCGGTGGCAGCTTTGTCGGAGCGCCCGGCCGCCTTCCACGATCCAACTGCGGCTACGGCGGCGACGAGGGTTCCACCGGCGCTGAGAGCGGCTTCCAGGTCCACGACGGCACCGTAGTTGTTTACGACGTGTGCCTGCCTACCCAATGCCGAAGCTTGTTGTTTCGCAGGCATAACAATTGCGTCGGCTCCACTCGATCCGGGTACGCGAACGCCCCGGCACCTATGTACCGGGGCGTCGCGTCGAGTGGGGTCAGTGGTGGGCGTACCCGTTGGCTAGGGCCACCTCAGCCTGTGGCTGTTGGGGGTGTAGCGGGTAGGTACGGGTACCCGACGGGGGGTCTGTGGGTAGTCCGGCGAGGTGGTCCCGGAGTCGCTGCGCCCGGTCCTGCCCGACCTTCAGTTCCTTCCGCAGTCGGGTGATACCCGCTGGCTTGCCCGTCGTCGCCCGGCTCTTGGCGTCCACCTGCCGGGCTTCGCGGACTAGGTCGGCCCATTCCTTCCCGTCGGCGTCGCGGGGTGTACGCGGCCGGGTAACTGGGGGATCGGACGGTGCGTTAGCCGCCAGTCGTGGCGCCTCGGCGGGTACGGGTACTGCGACCGGCACGGGTACGGGTACCGCATCGGGTACCCCGGAAGAGTCGTGGCTTAGCAGGGTGCACACCAGGAACGCCACGGCGGGCCACACGCCGAGGGATACGGCCACGAACCTGTCCGGGTTCTGCCACACGGCCGCGATGTTCGCCGCCAGGGACGCGGCCAGGCCGAGCAGAAACGCCCACCACGCGAGCCCGGTCGGCGCGGCCGACGATCGCGCGGCCATCAGCTTGCGGTACGCGGCGACGGTGAGCAGGTCCACGCTCAGCGGGTAGAGCCACGCTTTCCACCCGGCCTGCCCGTGCGCAGCGGCGAGGTCGTGGATGTGCGAGAACGACAGTGAGCCGGTCAGGACGGCTTGGAAGACTACGCCGTCGGTGAAGCGCCGCAGCTTGCCCACGTCACACCCCCGCGTTCAGCGTCGCGGCGGGGTGCGCGCAGGAGCCCGACGTCCCGGCGGGTAGCGGCAGGTTCGGCGCGTGCGGCAACGTGTCGCCGTCCGTGACGCGGATCGTCCAGCCGCAATCCGACGTGACGTGCAGTCGATGCTGGCCCGGATCGTCGCCCACGTATCCGGTGGCGGAACCGCCGGTCGCGTCCACGATCGCCACGCCGTCCACGGCGCCGCCGGACTCGATAACGCGGATCGGGCACTCAGCGCTGTAGCTGGCGGACCAGTTCGGCCCGGTCGTGAACACGGGCGACACGGTGTCGCCGTTGCCGGACAAGGTCAGCCCGGCGGGGGCGTGCGGCGTGGTCGCGACGACGACGGGAACGGTGATCGCGGCGGCGACGGCAGCGGCCGTCAGCGCGGTGAGCGCGAACCGGGTGCGGCGGGATGGTTGGTGAGTGTGCGCGGGGTCGTACATGGCTGTCTCCCTGGGTGAGGTCCGATCGGTCGCAGTGGTGCGGACCGACCGGTGGGCCTCGGGGCACACAGGGCACAGGCAGGGCACACGACGTTCGAAAACGACGGCAAACGATGGTGAACGTCGGATTACATCTCTGCACGTCACACGGCCTTTCGCCATGATCGTGCAGGTCAGAGAGCCATATGCAGCAGTACGAGATCTATCTCAACGGCTTGGCCGGAGCGGTACCGGGCCTGCCGACGGACCTGGCCCGGCTGGAGGAGCTGGCCGAGCGGCGGCTCGGGCCGGGGCCGTTCGGCTACGTCGCGGGCGGGGCGGGCGACGGGAAGACGGTGCGGGCCAACCGCGAGGCGCTGGACCGCTGGCGGATCGTGCCGCGGATGCTGCGCGACGTGCAGCGGCGTGACCTGTCCGTGGAGCTGTTCGGCACTCGCCTGCCCGCGCCGGTCGCGCTCGCACCGGTCGGCGTGCTGTCGATCATGCACGAGGACGCCGAGCCGGCCGCCGCTCGGGCGGCCGCCGCGCAGGGACTGCCGTTCGTGCTCTCGTCCGCGTCGAGCACGCCGCTGGAGCAAGTGGCGCAGGCGATGGACGACGTGAGCGAGGGCGCGGCGCGCTGGTTCCAGCTGTACTGGCCGAAGGACCGGGACGTGACCGTCAGCTTCCTGGCACGCGCGGCGGCGGCAGGCTACCGGGTGCTGGTCGTGACGCTGGACACGTGGCTGCTGGCCTGGCGGCCGCGCGACCTGGACCAGGCGTACCTGCCGTTTCTGCACGGGATCGGCACGGCGAACTATTTCACCGATCCGGCGTTCCAGGCCGGACTGGCCAAGCCGGTGCACGAGGATCCGAACGCCGCCGTGCTGCACTTCGCGCAGATGTTCGCCGATCCGTCGAAGACCTGGGAGGACCTGGCGTTCCTGCGCGAACACTGGGACGGCCCGATCGTGCTTAAGGGCATCCTGCACGCCGACGACGCGCGGCGCGCGGCCGATGCGGGGATGGACGGCGTCGTCGTCTCGAACCACGGTGGCCGACAGGTCAACGGCGCGATCGGCGCGGCCGACGCGCTGCCCGAAATCGTACGAGCGGTCGGTGACCGGCTGACCGTGCTGTTCGACAGCGGAGTGCGGACCGGCGACGACGTCTTCAAAGCGCTCGCACTCGGTGCGCAGGCCGTGCTGCTGGGCCGTCCGTACGCATACGGTCTCGGTCTGGATGGCCAGGCCGGAGTCGAGCACGTGCTGCGCTGCCTGCTGGCCGAGTTCGACCTGACGCTCGCCTTGTCCGGTTACACCGAACCCGGCCAGTTGACCATCGATGCGTTAACGCGCCCGGATGTGCGCTAGGGGCGCTGAAGGTCTTGGCCGGATCAGCGCAATAACCATCAGCGCCCGGATCGCAAGGCGCCGGCCGGACTGTGTTTGATTAACCGCGTGAGGCCAATCGCGCCCGGCCAAGACCTTCAGCACACTCCATACTCCTAGCGCCTTGGCACACTAGTGCGAGGCGGCAACGACCGGTAGCGGGCCGAAGATCCGGTTGCCCGGCGCTTCCGGGTCGTCGCTGGTGTAGAACTCCTTGAGCGCCTGCTGTACCTCGTCGAGGTCGAGCACGCCGTCGCCGTTGCGGTCCAACGCCCGGAAGGCCTGCTCGGCGTCGTCCGCGCAGACGCCGTACGCGTTGGCCCAGTTCGCCAGTTCCTCGACCTCAAGCGTGCCGCTGTCGTCCTCGTCGATGAGGTCGAAGATGGTCTGCGCGACCGGCCGGATGACCCGGTCGTAGCCGCGCTCCGGCTCGACGATGCTCTCCGCGCAGGACTGGACGAACTGCTCGCGGGTGATCCGGCCGCTCCCGTCCGGGTCCGTCTTCCGGCTGAGCGCGGCCCACAACCGCAGGTAGATCACGTGGATCCGTTCGTGCTGTGGCGAGCCCCCGGCGAAGTCGAAGGCCTCGCAGACGTGCGCGGCGGCCAGATCGTAGTCGGCCGCGGTGATGAAGCCGTCGCCGTCGGCGTCGAGCAGTTCGAACCGCCGGTCCAGCTTGGACTTCTGAACGTCGGTGAGCATGGTGCACTGACTCCTCGCTCTGGCTGGTCGGCGCGGAACGAACCGTTCGGCCCGTCCCGCGCCTCGCCCTCCAGTCATCCGGTTGCGCGCCGCCGCCGCATCCCCGCACAGCCAGACGAGTGACCGGTGAGCGTCCGTCAGAGGGAGTCGACGCGCCGTCAGCCGAGGCGCGGCTGGGCGCGCTGGAGGATCGCCTTCGTATCCGTCCCGGCCGGAAGAGTGCCGAAGGTATGGCCACCGTCTCCGGCCAGCCGAGTGGCGCAGTACGCGTCCGCGACCGGCGCGGGTGCGTACCGGATCAGCAGCGAGGCCTGGAGCACGACGGCGAGCCGTTCGACCAGGCGGCGGGCCCGGAACTCGGCGTCGTCGAGGTCTGCCAGGCCGCGCCGCAGCTCGCCGAACGCCGCGTCGAAGCGCGGGTCGCCGCCGAGCGCCGTGCCCGCCTCGGCCAGGAACGCCTCGGCGGACTCCGGCTCACGGACCAGCGCGCGCAGCACGTCCAGCGCGTTGACGTTCCCCGAGCCCTCCCAGATCGAGTTGACCGGGGCCTCGCGCAGCAGCCTCGGCATGCCGGACTCCTCGACGTAGCCGTTGCCGCCGAGGCATTCCAGCGCCTCGGCCGCGACGCCGATCGCCCGCTTGGTCACCCAGTACTTGCCGACCGCGACGGCCAGCCGGCGCAGCGCCCGCTCTGCCGGCTCGTCGGAGTCGAAGGCCGCGGCCAGCCGGATGCCGAGCGCGGTCGCCGCCTGCGACTCGACCGCGAGGTCGGACAGCACGTTGCGCATCAGCGGCTTGTCGATCAGGGCCGAGCCGAAGGCGTGCCGGTACGTGGCGTGGTGCGCGGCCTCGGTGACCGCGCGGCGCATGATGGCCGCGGAGCCGAGCACGCAGTCCAGGCGGGTCATCGAGACCATCTCGATGATGGTCGGCACGCCGCGGCCCTCGGGCCCGAGCCGCCGCGCCCAGGCGCCGTCGAACTCGATCTCGCTCGACGCGTTCGAACGGTTGCCGAGCTTGTCCTTGAGCCGTTGCAGCGCCAGCCGGTTGCGGGCGCCGTCCGGCAGCACGCGCGGCACCACGAAACAGGTCAGGCCGCCCGGCGCCTGCGCGAGCACGAGGAACAGGTCGCTCATCGGCGCGGAGCAGAACCACTTGTGCCCGGTCAGCAGGTACTCGCCGTCGGCGTCGAGCGGCGTCGCGGCGGTGGTGTTCGCGCGCACATCGGAGCCGCCCTGCTTCTCGGTCATCGCCATCCCGCACAGCAGCCCGGCCTTCGCGGCCGCCGGCCGCAGCCCGAAGTCGTAGATCAGCGACTTGAGCCCCGGCTCCCAGATCGCCGCGACTCCGGGGTCGGCGCGCAGCGCGGCGACACTCGCGTACGTCATCGAGACCGGACAGCCGTGCCCTGATTCGGCGGTACTCCACACCATGAACCCGGCGGCGCGCGTCACGTGCGCGGCCGGTCCGCCCGCCCACGCCGCGCCGGCCAGACCGTGCGAGACCGCCGCCTCCATCAGGTGGTGCCAGGCCGGATGGAACTCGACCTCGTCGATGCGGTTGCCGTAGCGGTCGTGCGTACGCAGCACCGGCGCGTTTACGTTCGCCTGCTCCGCCCAATGCAGCGTACGGTGCGATCCGGCAAGACGGCCGAGTGCGGCCAGGCCGTCCAGCGACGCGCGGCTTCCGTGCCGTTCGACCGCTTCCACCAGCGCATCGTCAGTGCTGAACACGTCGTAGTCCTGGAGTGGGGGCGCCTGGTTCGCCGCGATGCGGGCGTCGTTGACCGTCATGTGGTCAGTGTTACCCGTGAGTGCGCCTGCGTACAGCGCGCATACCGTGCTTGATCAGCTCTTCGAACTCGGCCGGGGCTTTGTGTGCGGCTGTACGGCTGTAGGCTCGTCCGTCGCTAGGCGTCGGCCACTCCCGCGCCGCGGCCCCGGCCAAGTTCGAAGAGCTGCGTCGCTACGGATCCACAGGCAGATAATCCGATCCTGCGGCTGACGGTTCCGCAGCGTCCTGTCTAGGGTCTAAGGTCTTCGTGAGCTTCCCAGGCAAGCGGGGAGTTCGCACGGACAATCCGGGGAGGCACGACGGTGGGGAGCTTTTTCCAGGTCGATCTCGACGTGTTGCAGCGCATGACGAAGACGCTGTCCGACGCGGGCGACCAGATGGAGGCCGCGCTCAAGTCGATGAGCTCGGCGCAGTCGGGGCAGATCGGCGACGGCGCGCTCAACGGCGCGGCCGACGACTTCCAGCACACCTGGCAGTACGGTCTCGGCCAGTTACACCAGATGATCAAGGAGACGAACGAGGGCGTCAGCAAGGCGCACGACGCGTACAAGCAGTGCGACGACGCCGTCGGTCAGGCGATGCAACAGATCAACGGTCAGGCGATGGGGCAGATCGACTCGATGGTGAGCGCGGCGACCGTGCACGGAGCGGCCAAGTGAACGCTCTGGCCGAAGACACCACGACCTACCCGAACCTCGGCTTCAACCCGGTCCCCGGGGTGCCCGCGAACGTCGAGTCGATGAGCGCCGCAGTGCAGCAGGCCGTCGATTCGATGCAGGAGTCCGGGTCGCTGCTGGACCAGATGCGCGACTCGACCAGCGGCGTGTGGCAGGGCGACGCGGGGAACGCGTTCCGCGAGCACTTCAACGGCAAGCTCGCCACCGACCTGCAGAACGCGCACACGTCGCTGAACACCGCCGTCGGAGTGCTCAAGAACTGGCACGGCGACCTGCTCGGCTTCAAGGACACCGCCGCGAAGCTCGACCAGGAGGCCGCCGACGCCAAGCAGGCCGTGCAGCGCGCCGACCAGCAGTTGCAGCAGGCGCAGAGCAACCCGGACCTGCAACTGGCCGGGCAGTTCTTCAACACGCAGCAGGCTTTGCAGCAGGCGCAGTCGCGAATAGACGCGGCCGAGTCCGTCGTGCGCGACGCGGGCAACGCGGCGCAGAACGCGCACGACGAACTGGCGTCCGTGATGAAGCGCGCCGAGGAGCTGGCCGCACAGCACGAGACGATGGCACGCAAGTACGCGCAGCAGCTTGAGCAGGCGACCAAGGGGCTCGCGCCGCACAAGCCCGGCTTCTTCAGCAGCATGTTCAGCGACTTCACCCATGCTCTGGGCGCCGTCGGCAACTGGGTGAAGAACCACATCGACGTCATCCACTCGGTGCTGTCCACGATCTCGGCCGTGGCCGGGCTGATCGCACTGTGCACACCGCCGCCGATCGACGCGGTCGCGGGCGCCGTGGCGATCGTCGCCGGAGTCGGCGCGCTGGCCTGCGACCTGGCCAACCCGAAGGTGCGCGACGCCGTGGGCGGCCTGCTGACCGGCCATTTCACCATGGCCAACCTGAAAAACGCCTCGACGATGGGCCTGGACGCGCTCAGCCTGATCCCCGGCGGGAAGCTCGTCGGCTCGGCGTTCAAGGAGGGCGACGTCGCGCTCGGCGTCGCGGCGAAGGTCGCCTCGGACGGCACGGTGCTCAAGGCCGGCGTGGACGCGGTGGACACCATACCGACGCTGGCCGCGAAGATCCCCGGGCTCTCCAGCCTCGGCGGGGACGCCACGACCGCGTTCGCCGACGCCGCGGACAGCGCCGGCAACGTCATGAAGACCGGGTCGAACCTGGCGCACAGCCTGAGCATTCCGGTCAAGCTCGGCGTGGGCGCGGCGAACAAGGTGTTCCACTTCGCCGACGTCGCCACGGTCGACGGCGCGAAGACCTTCGCGCAGGTGGCGGGCAACGCGCAGCTCGGCTGGCAGGCGAAGTCGGTGGTGACCAGCCTGTACGGCGACATCAAGCAGGCGGTTTCGTGAACGGATTCGCCGGTATCCTGCGCGACCCCGCGGACCCGTCCGCGGCCGGACCCGCCGCCGTGGACGCGGGCGGCGAGGACCGCCTCGACTTCTGGATCGAGCTGCCCCGCGGCTACTTCCCGCTGCCGCTGGACGACATCGACACGACGCTGGCCGCCGCCGAGGCCAACCTGCTTGAGCTGGCCCCCGAGGGCCGGCGGCCGCTGGTCTCCGCAGTGGTCGACACCTTCGCGGCGCTGCTCGAACAGCTTCAGGAACGCAACACGGCGTATTGCGGCCTCGGCTGGCACACCGCCGAGGACGGCGCTGTCGTCCCCTCCAGCCTGGTGATCTCGCTCCAGCAGTTCCCGGAGCGCCGAAACCCGCGCCTGGTGCTCAGGGACCTGGTGCAGATCCGGGCCGAGGCGGGCGAGCACGGCCAGGTGGATCTGGTCGACCTGAAACCGGGCCCGGCGCTGTTCTTCGAGAGCGTGCTGACCCTGCCGCGTCCGCGCATCCCCGGGCGGGCCGAGGAAGCCGCCGATACGACCGCAACCGAGCCGAACGCCGACGTCTACCAGTTGCAGGCGCTGGTCCCGAGCCCGGACGGCACGAAACTCGCCGCGATCGACTTCACCACCCCCGACATCCCGCACGGCCCGCGCTTCCGAGCCATGATGGTGCTCATGGCCGACTCGGTGTCCTTCACCGCTGCGGCAGGCGCCCAGGACGCGGGGAACACGGCCCGGTCGATCGGCCGGATCCTTGGAGGACTCGCCCCGTGACCGGCACGCTCCCGCCGTGGTCGCCGCTCAACGACCCGCAGCTGTCCGCCCGGATCCAGGCGGGTCTCCAGGACTCGCGGGAGGGCGCACGGCGCGACGCCCAACGCGACCTGTACTTCCTGGAGCGCTACGCCTGGCAGGAGTACCCGGTCAAGTGCGGCCGCTGGCGGCGCATCGACGACCCCGGCGCGCTGACCTCGGGCACGAACATGTCCGGGCCGTGGACCAAGAAGACCTGGACCGCCGATTTCGGCTGGCTGCTGCTGATCGATCCGGCCGGCAACCGGCCGATCGCCGCGCACAAGGTCGACTGGCCGACGCAGCAGCAGGGCAATCGGATGGTCAGCCCGGTCGGCGCGCAGACCAGAAGCATCTGGCTGGCCGGCGACCCCCGGGTCGGCGGCATGTTCTCGCCGGTGGGCGACGGACACACCGCCGCTTTCGGGAACCGGGCCGACAAGAACGGCCTGCGTCGCTGGGAGGGCCCCCAGCACTTCGAGCAGTCGGCCGCCGCGGTCGCTGCGGAGCCGTACCGCGAGCCGGGCGGCGGCGACCTCGGCCCGTGGCTCGCCGACCAGCCGCAGGCCCCGCCGGACCCGAAACGCTTCGGCGCCACGCGCGGCTGATTGGGCCGCTTGCTCTCCCTCAGCTCAGCACGGCGCAGAGAACGCAGGCACTCGATGACGTCCCGCCACGTGGTGTAGTCGATCTCGCCTGGGGTCAACCCATCGTGTCCCGCTGACCGGGGACATGTGTTTCCCGGCCGAGAACGTCGCAAGCTGATACGCCGACCGGGCACCGGAAGGTGCATTGCCTGCGGCCTATGCCTATGCCTATGCCTACAACTGTGAGCTGCGGCCTGCGGCTACGAGCTGTGCATTCTCCATATCTCGGCTGCATCACTCGGCAGGGCACGACCAGACATTACTGTGATTACTGCAATATGGGCCTGTCATCCCTGCGCCAGCTCGCGGACCACCGGCTCAAGCAGCGCCTCATAACCGGCGCGATAATCGCTCAACGCGCGACTGATCAGCACGTGGTCACGGCGCACCCGTCCGCCCCACAGGCCGCTCACCGGCAGAATGCTGATCACCAGGTCGAACGGCTCGGCGGGGCGGCCGAGTTCCGCCTCCACATCCCGGACGATCCGGCCGAGCCCACCGGCGAGGCCGAGCGCCGACGGCTGCGGAGAGCTTCGGCGCCTCTCAAGATTCCGATGCTTGTCCGCCGTGAACCACGCGTCGGCGGCAGGCAGGCCGTTCCCGATCAGCGCACGCAGATCAGCGTCGAGCGCCGGGTCGGGGTCGGTCACCAACGGAGGCACACCGCGGAACTCGGGATGGCGATTCAGCAGCGACTCCCACCATTCGCTCCACGCCGCCGCGGCGCGCTCGGTGGCGTATGGCGCGAGCCGGGCGTCCAAGTCGACGGCGGGTTCGAGCAGCGGCACCGTGACGTCCGGGCCGCTACTCGCGATAGGAGTGTCGAGTCCAGCGGCGTCGCGTACGTGCAGTGCGACGACCAATGCGCGCGGCGTGTCAATGGACGCCTGCCAGCTTGCCGTTCCAGCGGACCTCACACGCCGAGCGTAAGACGCCCGCGGCTTGCAGGGCGGGTGAACCCGGGCCTATTCCGGCGGCAATCGTCGCAGACGTTTGATCTGCGAGCGGCGCGTCTTGTCATCCAGCCGGCGGGCGACCGCCGCCTTCGACGGCTTGGTCGCGCGCCGCGCCCGCCGCGGCGGGGCGACGGCTTCGGCGAGCACTGCGGCGAGCCGTTCCCTGGCCGCCTGCCGGTTGCGCAGCTGCGAGCGGTATTCGGCGGCCGCGATCGTGATCCGGCCGTTGGTCAGCCGCGCGCTCAGTCGGGCCAGCGCGCGGGACTTGAGTTCAGGCGGCAGCACGTCCGACCCGGCGAGGTCGAAGGTCAGCTCGACCCGGCTGTCGGTCGTGTTCACGCCCTGACCGCCGGGCCCCGACGAACGGGAGAATCGCCAGGCCAGCTCGTGGGCCGGGATGACCAGCGACGGGGTGATCCGCAGCGGGCCAGAGGCGAGGTCCTCGTCCGAGGGCATGGCGGCGGCCGACGACATGGCAGGACCTCCTTCCGGCCGGATCGTGCAGTCTCCCCGGATCGTGTCGTCTCCGGTCGGCGCAGTCTATGGCGAACGGCGATCATCGGCGAGCGAATAGCCGGTCGCCGGAACGAGAGGCCGCTGCGTCAGACCTCTGAGCTCAAGACCTTCGGGCCGCGCTTCTCAGGCGTCGATGTGGGCGTCGTCCAGCGCAGCCGCGGCCATGCGTGCATCGCCTCGTGCATGTCGTCGTCGTCGAGCTCCGGCTCCGGCAGCCGCGTCGGGTGGTCGCGGCGGGCGCTGATGCCGTCCAGGAGCATCGTCAGATAACGGCGCCACACCTCCGGGCGCACGTCCCGGCCGAACTCGACCGTCATCGCGATCATCATCAGCAGCGCAGGCACGTCGGCGGCCCGGAAGTCGGCGCGCAGCCCGCCCTGGCGCTGCGCCCGTTCGACCGCCTGCTCCAGCATCGGCTTGATCCGGTCGCGCAGCTGGGCTACCCGGTCGCGGCCGTAGGCCTCCGACAGCATGATGTCGCGCAGCCCGCGGTCCGCCGCCTGGATCTCGGCCAACTCGGTCACCAGGTTGACCATGCCCGCCCAGGCGTCCGGATTCTCCAGCGACCGCTCGGCGGCGGCGACGACCCGGCCGAAGCCCTCCTCGAACAGCGCGTCGACCAGCGCCTCCTTGTTCGGGAACCGCCGGTAGACGGTCCCGACGCCGAGCCCGGCCTGCCGGGCGACGTCGTCGAGGGTCGCCTCCAGGCCGCGCTCGGCGAACACCTCGCGCGCGGCGGCCATGATCCGCAGCCGGTTGAGTTCTGCGTCCCGGCGCAGCGGGCGCGGGACGGCGGCGGGCGTGTCCATGGTGTGGCAGTCTACCTCCCGGGCCAGGCAAGTGGAGGAGAGTCCTCCACTTCTATGGTACGCTTCCGGAGAAGAAGCGGAGAACAATCCTCCAGATATTGGAGCGGCAGATCATGCCAGAGACCGAGACCATGAACACGGGCGAAATCCCGCGTCCGGCTCCCGCCGGGACGCGACAACTCCAGGACACCCGCCCGCACCGCGACGACGCACGCGACGCCGCGCCGGGCCACGCGGCGCACGACGACCCACACCACGCCCGCCGCTGGCTGATCCTCGCCGTGATCGGCATAGCCCAGCTGATGATCGTGCTCGACGCGACCATCGTGAACATCGCGCTGCCGGACGCGCAGAAGGCGCTCGGCTTCTCCAACGCCGACCGGCAGTGGATCGTGACCGCGTACTCGCTCGCCTTCGGCGGGCTGCTGCTGTTCGGCGGGCGGCTGGCCGACCTGATCGGCCGGCGCAACACCTTCCTGATCGGCCTCGTCATGTTCGCGGCGGCCTGCGCGCTCGGCGGCGCCGCGCCGAACTTCGACGTCCTGGTCGCGGCCCGCGCGCTCCAGGGCGCCGCCGGGGCGCTGCTGGCCCCCGCCGCGCTGTCGCTGCTGACCACCACGTTCACCGACGCGCGCGAGCGCGCCACCGCCTTCGCGGTGTTCGGCGGCATCGCCGGATCGGGCGCCGCGATCGGCCTGCTGCTCGGCGGCCTGCTGACCGAGTACCTGGACTGGCGCTGGACGCTGTTCGTGAACGTCGGCTTCACCGTCTTCGCCCTGGCCGGCGCGATCCTGCTGCTGCACACCCGCCGCCCCGAGCACCGCCCGAAGCTGGACCTGTTCGGCACGGCGACCGTCTCCGGCGCGCTGTTCGGCCTCGTGTACGGGTTCTCCAACGCCTCCACGCACGGCTGGCATTCGCCGTCGACCTGGGGCTACCTGGTCGCGGCCGGAGTGCTGCTGATCACGTTCACCTGGTGGCAGAGCCGCGCCTCGCACCCCCTGCTGCCGCTGCGCATCGTGCTGGACCGGGACCGCGGCGGTTCGCTCGCCGCGGTGTTCATCACCGGCGCGGGCATGTTCGGGGTCTTCCTCTTCCTGACGTACTACCTCCAGACGATGCTCGGCTACTCGCCGGTCAGGACCGGCCTGGCGTTCCTGCCGATGATCGGCGTGCTGATGATCGCCGCCACCATGGCCACGACGCGGCTGCTGCCGCGGGTCGGCGGCCGCCCGCTGGTCGGCTTCGGCATGGTGATGGCGGCGGGCGCGATGGCCTGGCTGACCGGGATCGGCGTCACGACCAGCTACCCGGCGCACATCCTCGGCCCGCTGCTGCTGATGGGCATCGGCCTCGGCCTGGTCATGGCCCCGGCGATGAACACCGCGACGCTCGGCGTGGACCCGGACGACGCCGGAGTCGCCTCGGCCATGGTCAACACGATGCAGCAGATCGGCGGCTCGATCGGCACCGCGCTGCTCAACACGCTGGCCGCGTCCGCCGCGTCGGCGTACCTGGTCGGCAAGCGGCCCACACCGGACGTGCTCGCCCAAGCGCAGCTACACAGCTACACGACGACGTTCTGGTGGTCGGCCGGCATCTTCGCCGCCGGAGCGATCATCTGCGGGCTGCTGCTGCGGCCCGGAGTGCGCGCCGCCGACCCGAACGCCGCGCCCGCAGTGCACATGTAGAGCAAGTAGAGCAATGTGCGCATGCAGCGCCTCCGGTACGGCGCCGGAGCAGAGCCAGGGGCGTTTGAGCTACGGCGTTTGAGCTATGGCGGTCGTGCCACCTGTCGCGCACGCTCACCACGTTGTCAGATCGCTCCCGGACAACCAGTCCGGGAGCGATCCTGCGCCTTGCGATCGCACGCGCTGCGCGCCACGCCCTGACCCAATCCCATACCTCAAACGCCCCTAGTTCGACCCCTGACCCGCCTGGTCCCTCGCACGGTCCGCGAAGTAAGCGGCGTTCTCGCGGGCCGTGCGCGCGTACTCCGGGAAGCCCCAGCGCTCGCAGCCTGCTGCGAAGGCTTCCTGCCACTGCGCGGCGGCGCCCGGATGTCCGCCGACTGCCGCGATGGACAGCGTCAGGGGTTTGAGCGCGGACTCCAGCGCCGCGACGAACTCGTCACGCGCGTCACCCTCGCGCGGATCGTCGAGCATCGCCCACAGCTCCCGGGCCCCGGCCTCCGCCACCTGCTGCGTGAGCGGCAGCAGTTCTGCCGCGTCGGCCTCGGGAAGCGTCCCGGTTTCGATGCGTTCCATCACGTGCTTGAAGCCGAGTGCGTGGGCCTCGGCAACGAGAAAGTCCCGGTATCGGGCGCCGTCCGCGTCGTCGGCCTCGCGCACGTGCGCGATCGCGTCCTCAAGGCACTGAAGCGTGGCCCTGATATCGATGGGCGCGAGCAGACGCGCGGCCGACTCCAACGCGACGATCGTGAGCTGCCGCTCGCCGGCGCGGCGCCCCTCCTGCGCGCACGCGCGGTACGTCTCGATCGCGGCTTCGACATCGCCGTCCTGCTCGGCTGATTCGGCCAGTTGGTGCAGCAGCCAAGCCCGCGCGTTCGCGTAGTCGTCGGGGACGACGGCGAGTACCGAGCGCAGTACGCGCACCGCGTCACGCGCGCGGCCCAGTACGCAGAGGCTGATCGAGCAGTGCAGGGTGCTCAGTTGAATCAGCTGCCTGCACGACTCGTCGTCCCAGCGTCCGATGATCTCGGCGAGCGCCGGCTGGTAGAAGGACACTGCTTCCGCATGCCGCTGTGCGCGGTGATGGACCTCACCCATCAGCAGCCTGCCTCGGGTCGCGCCGACCGCGTCGGCCCCGGCGAGCATCCGTGCCGCGCTCGCCGCCGCCGACGCCACCTCGTCATCGTGACCGCCCAGCACGCTCAGCGACTCGGCGAGCAGCAGCGCGGTCGGGCCGAGCAGGTCCTCGGCGACCGGCGGGCTGTTCAGCGCGGCCGCCCGGCGCGCGCAGCGCTCGGCGTCTTCGGGCCGACCGGCGACGAGGAAGGCCTGGCCGCGCCGCAACTGCGCCTCAGCGGCGGACCAGGGCTGGAAGACGCTCGTGTAGAGCTCGACGACGCCGCCGAGCCGTTCGACCAGCGCGTCGTTGTAACGAGCCGCCTCGTCGTGATCGCCTTCGCGGGCGAACATTCGGGCAATGGCCGCGGTCACCTCGGCCCAGGCGCGCAGCGCCGCCGCGTACTGCGGCGCCGCGCCGTGCGCGTCAGCCAGTTCCCGGAAGGCTCGCATCTCCCGCGATCCCGTCTCCGAGATCAGCCTGCTGACCTGTTCGTCGGGCCCCGGTTCGGCGTCCACGGCCCGCCGCCACCGGTCGAGGTGCTGGTAGAGCCCGTAGAGGCGCACCGTCACCAGCTGCTCGGCACTGACCCGCCCGGCCTCGAACTCGGCCTGCGTCGCTGCCCACGCCGCAGCCTGCGCCGCCATGCCCGCGTCGTCGTCACCGGTCAGGTACAGCTGGTGCGCGGCCATCGCGTGGCAACGCAGCGCGTCACCCCCTCGTCCGAGCGCCGCGTAACGCCCGGCGGCGAACTCAAAGCTCTGATGAGCCGCACGGTGGTCGGCGCTGTGGTCGGCGCGGTGGTCGGCGGCGTGATCAGCACGATGATCGGCACGCCGCGCCAGCGCGGCGGCGCGGCTCTGCGCGACTTCGGCCTCGATGTCGTCGCTCGACCCGCCCCCGCACGCCGCGGCGCGCTCCCACACCGCACTGCTGTGTGGGTGTTGCAGGAAGCTGAGATATCGGGCGCGGGCCGCCAGCGCGTCCACGCGCTGCATCCCGGACGGCAGCGAGGGCGCGGCCGCGCCGTCGGCGCCCGGGTGGCTCTCCCACGGCGCCGCGATCGGTGCCCATCCGGACTCGGGATCCTCGTCGGAGGGCGCCGGGAGCACGTCGTGCGGCAGCTTCGCGGCGCGCCAGCTCTCCAGGGTCTCGGCGAACTCGGCGGCGCCGGTCGCATGGTCCTGATGCGCTGCGTAGTCGGCCAGGACCGTGTCGAGTCCGGCGTACAGCGCCGAGGCCGTGACGACCCGCCGCGCGGAGCGGGTCACCGGCAGGTCCCCGTGGCCCTCGTTGATCAGGAGCTTGAGGAAGAGCAGGAAACCGCCGTGCACCCGCCAGAATTCGCCGACCGTGTGCCGGTCTTCGGGCAGCCAGTCGATGTGGTCGTGCAGGATCT
This sequence comes from Actinocrinis sp., assembly GCF_035946395.1. NCBI lineage: Bacteria > Bacillati > Actinomycetota > Actinomycetes > Catenulisporales > Actinospicaceae > Actinocrinis > Actinocrinis sp. The sequence goes on along the minus strand of NZ_DASYZI010000401.1, from coordinate 22,989 downwards.
CCAGCCCGCGCACCACGTCGCGGACGCGGCCGGCGAACAGCATGTGCAGTTCGAGCTGCCTGGGCAGGTCCCGGCGCCGGCGGATCATCGGATAGCCGAGCCGGTGGTGCCGCCCGGCCTCGTCGAGCCGCTCCAGGTTGAGCAGGTCGATCATCACCTCGCCGTGCGCGATGGCGACGTGTTGCTCCTGGCAGCTGGGGACGCCGGCGATGATGGCGAGCCAGAACTCGACCGCACGGGGCAGGTCGTCCAGCTCCTCGTACCAGTAGGCTGCGGTAGCCAGGTCACAGGCGTCGCAGGACGCTCCCTCGTCGGCCTCCTCGGCGAGCAGGGCCTTGATGCGCTCGGTGGCCTGCCCGGTCTGCCCGCGCCGCCGGTGGATCCGGTATCGGCTGCGATGCACCTCGCGCAGGCTGTAGCCGCCCGCGCGGTAGAAGGCCTCCATGTCGTCCATGAGCCGGTCCACGTCGGCGGCAGGTACCCGCGCATCCTCACCAAGCACGTCCACGACGTGCTTGAAGTGCTCGCGGAACCGGAAGCGCAACGTGTCGTCGAAGGCGTCGGGCCGGGTCTGCCAGATCCGCCAGGCGTGCCCGAAGGCGACCACCATGCCCTGGTTCTCGCCATGCCGCTGCCAGTCGTCGGCGAGACCGAGCAGCGCGGCCGCGAGGGTGGCCGGGTCCCCACACTCCTCGGCGCGAGCGACCAGTTCCTCGCGGCGCTCGGCACGCTCAAGGCCGTAGGGCAACTCGTCGGCGGCCGCGAGGGCGGCCCGGATCCCGGCGACGTCCGTGGTCGCGCTCATCCCGCCGCCCTCTGCGGCGGCACCCTGACCACGGAACCGTCCGCGCTTACGCGGTACCGTCTGAGCCCTTCCATCACGGACATCGCCGTCTTCAGCCGTGCGGGCAACTGGTCCGCCTCCGCCCCGCCGTCGGCGTCACCGGCTTCGACCAGCCGCCGCAGGCCATTGATCGCGCCGGTGATCTCCTGCTGCGCCTGCCCGATCAGCAGCGCGCTCCCGTCACGCGGCAACCGCCCCTCATCGGCGAGATCGAGCACCATCCGCGCCCGCTGGAGGTGCGTCTCGGCCAGCTCCAGCCTTATCAGCCGTCGAAGCTGCGCGTTCCCGCCTGGCCCGCCCGGCACGCCGCCGCCGTCGGTCGCGGCCAGCAACCCGACCAGCTCGCCGCCCGCGCGGTCCATCAGCGCGAGCGCCGTGTCCATGTCCTCCCCGGCCAGCAGCCAGGACGCGGATCGCAGACACCTGACGCGCGCCGGCGGCTCGCCGACCAGGTGCCACAGGTCCGCCGCGCGCTGGAACGCCGCCGCCGCGTCGCGGGGCCGGCCCGAGCGCTGAAGCGCGGCAGCCGCGTCGGCGGCCATCGTCGCGTGCGGGATCTGATTCGGCCAGTCCTTGACCCGCTCGGCGCTGTCGAGCAACAGCTCGGCGGCCCGGCGCGGATCACCCGACGCCATCAGGCTACTGCCGTAGGCCCGCACCGCCTGGGCGATCAACCACTTCCACTCGTCCTCGTCCCAGCGCGCCTCAAGCGTGTGCAGGGCAGGCTCGAAGAGCGCGGCCGCCTCGTCGTGGCGCCCGTCGGCGGCCAGCGCCTCGGCCGCGCGCAACTGCGCACGCGCCTCGTCGGCCGCCGCTCCCTCCTGACGCGCGAACGCCGCCGCGGCGGCCAGCGCCGGAGCAACGGCCTCCCCCGCGCGCCCGCCCTGAAACCAGATCGCTTCGGCGAGCATCATCGCGGCCGGGCCGCGCAGAGCGGGGTCGACGTTGTGCTCGACGGCCGCGCGGGCGTACCGCTCGGCGGCGGCGAAATCGCCCCGCGCGCGTTCGAGCCGGCCGAGATCGAGCTCAGCCGTCGTCGTGGACCACGGAGCGCCGCCGTCGAGGTAGAGCTCCACCGCCTGCCGGAAGCGCTCCTCGGCCGCCTCGACCTCGCCGCAGCCGAGATGCACGTCGGCGGCCATCGCGGCGGCAGCCGCACCGTGCAGGCTCAGCTCGAAACGACGGCACTCCTCGATCACCTCGACCAGTTCGTCCAGCGCCTCGCGCGCCGCCGCGGCGACGATCGCCGGCTTCTGCACCGAGAAGGCGGACGCCGCCGACACCCATGCGTCAAACCGCTGATAACCGCCGCCGGTGCGCACGGCCATGTACTCGCGCGGCGTGATCTCGCGGCCGGCCAGCGCGTCGGCCGCGGCCAGCCGGAGCGCGAACTGCTCGCTCGCCGCCTCGTCCGTCCGGCCACCGCGGAACAGCGCGAGCGCCGCGCGACTGGCCGCCCGCAACGACGGACCGGGCTTGCCGATGATGCGGTACCGGTCGGCGATCTGCATCAGGCGCGCATATCGGCCGGCCACGGCTTCGGGTCCGTCGTGCGGCGTCGCGTCGCGCTCCGCGAGCAGCAGCTGCTCGTCGAGCTCGATCTGCGCGTCCTCGGCCAACTGCCGATCGCTCGCGGCGCAGGCGGCCTGCACGTGCCGCCACGCATCCAGCGCGCCGGGATGCCACACGAGTGTCAGCCGTCTGGCCTCCGCGAGCAGCTCTTCCACCGGCCTCGCCTTCGCACGCACCGGCGCGGGCTCACGCGGCGCGGGGCGCGGCAACGTGGTGTGCGCACTGAGCGGCAGAGAGCTGAGAAATGGCTGCCTGCTGCGGCGCTGCATGAGCCGCCGGCTGAAGGCGGTGGTGCCGTTGCGCTCGTCGAAACGCGCGGCGAGGCCGGACAGTTCCTCGCCGACCTCTTCGCGCAGCTCGCCGAGCGGCCGCAACGCACCGCCGGCGAGAGCACCGTCGGCCGCGCCGCCCACGACGGCGAACGGCATGTCCTCGAAGCCTGACTCGCAGAGGATGCGCAGCAGCACCTCGACGCCGCCGAGGAACTCGGCGCGGCGCTGCGTGCCGGAGCGGTCGGCGAGCCAGTGCCCGTGTTCGGCCAGCAGTTCGAGACCACGCGCGTTGTTTCCGGTGAGCGCGCAGAACTCGATGTGCTCGCCGACGGCGGCGCTCATCGACGGTTTGAGTCTGCTGATCCGGTGGCCGGCCACGTGGTTCGCGCGGGCCTGGTCCGCACGGCCGGCCCTGACCAGCGGGATGAGCGACCGGCCGAGTGCGCGATGCGGCTCGGCGCCGCAGAACAGCGCCCCGGTGAAGAGCGCATCCCAGGCCTCGAAGGCGCGTCCGTCGTCACCGCACTGCGCGTACCAGTCCCCGATCAAGCCGCGTTCGCAGGCCACGCATCCGCTCGACAGGTCCCGCCGCGCCTCGGTCCAGAGGTCGAACTCCCGCTGCGCAGCCGCGAGGTCGCCCAGGTGCCGCGCCACCTGATGACGGGCCAGATGCAGTGGCCGCGGGCTGTCGCCGAGGCCGCGGGCTCGGCGCTCGACGTCGTCGACCTCGGCGAGGATGCGGTCGAGCGGGACGCTCGGGTCGTCGAGCAGCGCATCGAGCCCGAAGCCATGGGACGAAGCGACACGGAGCGCGGTGTTACTGGACACAGTGTTATTGGGCACAGCCCTGTTGGCTGGAGCGCCGTTGGACGGAGCGCCGTTGGACACAGCGCCTTCGGACATCGTGCGACCGAATGCCGCGTCATCGACCAATTTTTCGCCGAACACTGTGCCGTCAACCGCTGCATCTTCGACCACTGCGCCATTGCCATTGCACGCGGTGCCGCCGACGCCTGCGCCGTCAAACACCGTGCCGTCAAACATCTTGCCGCCGAGAGCAGTGCCGTCGACCGCCGTCACCGCCGTGCGCCTCCCGAACCGTGCTGTTCTCTCGCCCGGCAACCTATCGCACTCACTCGGTGCACTGTTACCGGCACCATCCGTATGCCGAGACTTCCGGATCCGTTGACTCAGACCTCAGGACTAGTTGCGACGACGGCCGTCGCGTCCAGTTCCTCGCACTCGGCGACCTGCGGAATCAGGCCGCTGCGGCTCAGGATCCGCGTCGCCTGCGGCGCCTGCCGCTCGCTGGTCTCGATCAGCAGACTGCCGCCCGGCGCCAGCCAGAGCGGCGCCTGCGCCGCCGCGCGGCGCAGCATGTCGAGGCCGTCCGCGCCACCGTCGAGCGCCACGCGCGGCTCGTGTTCGCGCGCCTCCGGCGGCAGCAGCGCGATGTCCCCGGTGGGCACGTACGGCAGATTTGCTATGAGGATATTGATACATCCGCGCAGCTCGCCCGGCAGCGCCTCGTACAGATCGCCCTGGTAGACGCGACCGCCGAACAGGGCCAGGTTCCGCCGGGCACAGGCGACCGCCACGGGATCGATGTCGGCGGCGTGCAGTTCGACCCGTTCCACGCCCACCGCCACGGCGAGCGCCATGCCCAAAGCCCCCGAGCCACAGCAGAGATCGACGACCAGAATCGGCGGCTTCGGCGCGTCCCCGGCCGCGTCGCCGCGGTCCGCGGCGGCATGCCCGGGAACCAGTTTGGCGGCCTCGCGCACGAGCAGTTCGGTGCGACGACGTGGCACGAACACGCCAGGCTCCACGGCGATGCGCAAGTCGGCGAACTGGGCCCAGCCCAATACGTACTCCAGCGGTTGTCCGAGGACCCGCCGCCGCACCATCCGCGCCAGTTCCGGCTCGGAGCGCGCTTCGGCGATCAGCAGCCGCGCCTCGTCCTGCGCGAAAACGCAGCCGGCCGCGCGCAGCTCGCCGGCGATGGCGGAAAAGCTCAACGAAGCAGAATGTACATGCATGGAAATCAACGCCTTCCGGTTTCCAACCGAGGGCGCCTTCGCTCAGCGGTGCACGAGTCCTGCACGGCTGCGAGACGAGAACGCCCCGCCTGACCCAGCGGTAATCGGTCTCACCTCCCGGACTCGAGTGCTTCACGGCCGAGACCAGACGTTACCGCAGACGCGCGCCTTCCACCTGGATTTTCCGCCTCGCACGCGCGCCGCGCCGCCTCGCGCACCCTTGACCGCACGGAATGTTTGCGCTAACAATTCTCCCACGGCAGCCGCACGGCCCACCCGGCGGCCACGGCGAGCGGCCCGATCGTCCGGGCGATTCCATCACCCGAGCGCTACGGTTCAACACGGTGAACGTTTCATCAACGCGGGTACGCGCCGACAGCGGAGGGAGGCCGAGCAGGACATGCCAGTCATCGACGGCGATCGCGCACCGGTGATGGCCGACGTCGCCCGCATCGCCGGCGTCTCCCACCAGACCGTGTCGCGCGTGCTCAACGGCCATCCCAACGTCCGCCCGGCGACCCGGGACCGGGTGCTCGCGGCCATCCGCGAGCTGGGGTACCGGCCGAACGCGGCCGCCCGCACGCTGGTCACCCGGCGCACGAACACGCTCGGCGTGATCAGCTTCAACACGACGCTCTACGGCCCCGCCTCCATGCTCTACGGCATCGAGCAGGCCGCCAAGCAGCACGACTACTTCGTCACCGTCGCCGCGCTGGCCACGCTCGACCGGCGCTCCGTGCTCGACGCGGTCGAGCGGCTGCGCGATCAGGCCGTCGAGGGAATCATCGTCATCGCCCCGCAGACCACGGCGGTCGGCGCGCTGGCCAGCGTGCCGTCCGACGTGCCGCTCGTCGCGGTCGGCTGCGGCACGGGCACCCACGTCTCGCTCGCCTCGGTCGCGGTCGACAACGAGGCAGGCGCCGAGCGCGCCACCTCCTACCTGCTCGACCTCGGCCACCGCACCGTGCACCACCTGGCCGGACCCGCCTCCTGGCTCGACGCGCAGGAGCGCGAGATCGGCTGGCGGCGCGCCCTGGAGGCCCGGGCGGCGACCGTGCCCGCCCCGCTGACCGGCGGCGACTGGTCCTCGCGCACCGGCTTCGAGCTCGGCCGACGGATCGCCGACGACCCGCGGATCACCGCCGTGTTCTGCGCCAACGACCACATGGCCCTCGGCCTGCTGCGCGCGTTGCAGCAGGCCGGACGCCGGATCCCCGAGGACCTGAGCATCATCGGGTTCGACGACATCCCGGAGGCCGAGTACTTCGGGCCGCCGCTGACCACCGTGCGCCAGGACTTCGACGAGCTCGGCCGCCGGGCACTGCGCGCGCTGATCGAGCTGATCGACGCCGACCAGCGCGGCGTGCCGGCGGCCGTCCCGCGCGTCTCCATCGAGCCGGGTCTGGTGGTCCGCGCGTCGGCCACCCGCCCGGCCGGCTGACCGGCGATCCCGAGAGAGGTTGTTCTGACAGTGGTTTGCCATGGTTGTTAACGCTCACAACGACAGTGGCGCCGTCGACGGACACGTCGGCGCCGACCGCCGCTACGTGGTCGGGGTGGACTACGGCACGCTGTCCGGGCGGGCCCTGGTGGTCCGGGTCGCGGACGGCGCCGAGCTGGGCACCGCAGTGCACGAATATGCGCACGGCGTGCTCGACGACGTGCTGCCGGGCGGCGGCGCGCTGCCGCCCGACTGGGCCCTCCAGCACCCCGACGACTACCGCGAAGTGCTGCGTCACGCCGTGCCCGCCGCCGTCGCGGACGCGGGGATCGATCCGGCGCAGGTCATCGGGATCGGCATCGACTTCACCGCGTGCACCGTGCTGCCGACGATGGCCGACGGGACGCCGCTGTGCGAGCTCGACGAGTTCCGCGCGCGACCGCATGCTTACGTCAAGCTATGGAAGCACCATGCCGCGCAGCCGCAGGCGGACCGCATCAATGCCCTGGCGCATAAGCGCAACGAGCCGTGGATCGCCCGCTACGGCGGCCGGATCTCCTCCGAGTGGGAGTATGCCAAGGGCCTGCAACTGCTGGAGGAGGACCCCGAGATCTACGCGCGCACCGAGCGCTGGATCGAGGCGGCGGACTGGATCACCTGGCAGCTGTGCGGCGTCGAGACCCGCAACGCCTGCACCGCCGGGTACAAGGGCATCCTCCAGGACGGCGCGCGCCCCTCGGCCGCGTTCCTGACCGCGCTCGCCCCCGGTTTCGGCGACTTCACCGCGAAGCTGGACCTGGCTCCCGGCGTGCCGGGGGTCTCTCCGCTCGGCGGCTACGCCGGGCCGCTCACCGCGCAGGCCGCCGCCTGGACCGGGCTGCCGGAAGGCATCGCGGTGTGCGTCGGGAACGTGGACGCGCACGTGACCGCCCCGGCCGCGCGGGCCATCGAGCCGGGCCAGATGGTCGCGATCATGGGGACGTCCACCTGCCACGTGATGAACGGCGAGCGGCTGGCCGAGGTCCCCGGCATGTGCGGGGTCGTACGGGGCGGCATCGTCTCAGGGCTCTGGGGATACGAGGCCGGGCAGAGCGGCGTCGGCGACATCTTCGCCTGGTTCACCGAGCAGGCCATGCCCGCGTATGTGCGAGCCGAGGCCGTCACGCGCGGGATCCCGGTGCACGACGTGCTCGCCGAGCAGGCCGCGGCGCACCCGGTGGGGGCGCACGGGCTGATCGCGCTGGACTGGCACAGCGGCAACCGGTCGGTGCTCGTCGACCACCACCTCTCCGGGGTGATCATCGGCCTGACGCTGAGCACGAAGCCGCACGAGATCTACCGCGCGCTGCTGGAAGCCACCGCGTTCGGCACCCGGGTCATCATCGACGCGTTCGAGGAGAACGGCGTCCCGGTCACCGAGCTCGTGATCGCCGGCGGGCTGATGAAGAACAGCTTCCTGATGCAGTTGTACGCCGACATCACCCGCAGGCCGCTCAGCCTGATCGGGTCGTCGCAGGGCCCTGCGCTCGGCTCCGCGATCCACGCGGCCGTGGCCGCCGGGGCGTACCCGGACGTGCCCGCTGCGGCGCAGGCCATGGGGAAGATCGAACGCGCCGTGTACACCCCGGATGCGCGGCGGGCAGCCGCCTACGACGCCCTATACGCGGAGTACCTGCGGCTGCACGACTACTTCGGCCGGGGCGCGAACGAGGTCCTGCACCGGCTGCACGCGATCCGGCTCGCCGCGCGCGACGAGAACGGGGCCGCAGATGAATGACTCAGCGCACATAGACGCAGAGCACATCGACTCAGCACTGCGCGCGGCGATCGACCGCCTGCGCGACGAGGTCTGTCGGCTGCACGAACTGCTGCCGCGCAACGGCCTGGTGGCGTGGACCGCCGGAAACGTCTCGGCGCGGGTGCCGGGCGCGGACCTGATGGTGATCAAGCCGAGCGGCGTGGACTACGAGAATCTGACGCCTGAGTCGATGGTGCTGTGCGACCTGTCCGGCAACGTCGTCGAGGGCGGATTCAGCCCCTCAAGCGACACCGGCTCGCACGCCTACGTCTACCGGCACCGCCCCGACGTCGGCGGCGTGGTCCACACGCACTCGACCTACGCGACCGCCTGGTCCGCGCGCGGCGAGGCGATACCGTGCGTGATCACCGCGATGGCCGACGAGTTCGGCGGCGAGATCCCGGTCGGCCCGTTCGCGCTGATCGGCGACGAGGCGATCGGCAAGGGCATCGTCGAGACCCTGGCCGCGCACCGCTCCCCCGCAGTACTGATGCGCAACCACGGCGTCTTCACCATCGGCAGGGACGCGCGCGCCGCGGTCAAGGCCGCGGTGATGGCCGAGGACGTGGCGCGCACCGTGCACCTGGCCCGTGCCTACGGCGAGCCGATCCCCATCCCCAGCGCCGACATCGACGCGCTGCACCACCGATACACCCACGTGTACGGGCAACAGCCCCCTGCGGACGGAGCCGAGGAACGATGACGTCACTGGACGCCGCCCCCGACGCCGAATACGAGGTCTGGTTCCTCACCGGGAGCCAGGGCCTCTACGGCGAGGACACCCTGCGTCAGGTCGCCGAGCAGTCGCGGCAGATCGCCGAGACGCTCTCGGGCGCGCTGCGCGGACTCGACGGCCGGCCGCCGGCCCCCGTGAAGATCGTGTGGCTGCGCGTGCTCACCGACGCGGACGCGATCCGCCGGGTGTGCCTGGAGGCGAACGGCGCGGACCGCTGCGTCGGCCTGATCGCCTGGATGCACACCTTCTCCCCGGCCAAGATGTGGATCTCAGGGCTCGATGCCCTGGACAAGCCGCTGCTGCACCTGCACACGCAGGCCAACGTGGCGCTGCCGTGGGACACGATCGACATGGACTTCATGAACCTGAACCAGGCCGCGCACGGCGACCGCGAGTTCGGGTTCGTACAGACGCGGCTCGGCGTGCCGCGCAAGACGGTGGCCGGGCACGTGAGCGACCCCTCGGTCGCCAAGCGGATCGCCACGTGGACGCGCGCCGCGACCGGCCTCGCGCAGCTTCGCACCCTGAAGCTGGCCCGCTTCGGCGACAACATGCGGGACGTCGCGGTGACCGAGGGGGACAAGGTCGAGGCGCAGCTGCGCTTCGGCGCCTCGGTGAACACCTACGGCGTCAACGACCTGGTCGCCGTCGTCGACTCGGTCGCCGACGCGCGGATCGGCGCCCTGGTCAAGGAGTACGAGGACAGCTACCACGTCGCCGCCGAACTGCGCGTCGGCGGTGAGCGGCACGCGTCGCTGCGTTACGCCGCGCGGATCGAACTGGGCCTGCGCGACTTCTTGACCGGCGGCGGCTTCCACGCCTTCACCACGAACTTCGAAGACCTCGGGGGGCTGCGCCAGCTGCCCGGCCTGGCCGTGCAGCGGCTGATGGCCGACGGCTACGGCTTCGGCGGCGAGGGCGACTGGAAGACCTCGCTGCTGGTGCGCGCGGTCAAGGCGATGTCGGCGGGGCTGCCCGGCGGCACGTCGTTCATGGAGGACTACACCTACCACCTGGAGCCGGGCCGCGAGCTGATCCTCGGGGCGCACATGCTGGAGGTCTGCTCCTCCATCGCCGCGGCCACCCCCTCCTGCGAGATCCACCCGCTGGGCATCGGCGGCCGTGAGGACCCGGTGCGCCTGGTCTTCGACGCGCGTCCCGGGCCCGCGGTGGTCGTCGGCCTGGCGGACCTGGGCGACCGGTTCCGCCTCGTCGCCAACGAGATAGACGTCGTGCCGCCGCTCGAACCGCTGCCGCGCCTGCCGGTGGCCCGCGCGGTGTGGACGCCCCGGCCGAGCCTGCGCACCTCCGCGGAGGCCTGGCTGACCGCGGGCGGCCCGCACCACACGGTGCTCTCGGCGGCCGTCGGCACCGAGGAGCTGCACGATCTGGCCGAGATGCTCGGCGTCGAACTGCTCGTCATCGACGCCGACACCACGCTGCGCCAGTTCACCAAGGAGCTGCGCTGGAACCAGGCGTACCACCGCCTGGCCCGCGGGCTCTGACCCCCGGACTTGCTAGCCGAAGTCCCGACCCCACCCACACCGACCGCAACATCCGCACCACTGGTGTTCGCATTCTGTTAGCGCTCACACGCTGACAAGGCTCACGTCCGATTCCGACTCACGAAGGGCACCGATCAACGATGATTGGCACTGGCAAGACCCGTACCGCCGCCGCGGTCGCCGCGGTTTCCCTGCTCGCCCTCAGCGCCACGGCGTGCTCCAAGAGCCCCACCGGCTCGACTTCGACGAACACGAGCTCCGGCTCCAGTTCCGCGCCGGCGATCACGCTGAGCGGCTCCGTCACGTTCAACCAGGACAACCTGGCCAAGCTCGACGCGGCGCTCAAGTCCGCGCTGGCCGGCAAGGACCTCTCCGGCGTGAACATCGCGATGGTGGTCAACGTGGCCGCCGACTACTGGAAGGCCGGGCAGGTCGGCTTCCTCAAGGGTTGCTCCGACCTGGGCCTGGCGAGCAGCAAGTGCACGTACTTCGCGCCGCCGAACGGCAAGCTGACCGAGCAGAACTCTGAGCTGGAGACGCTGCGCTCGCAGGGCGTCACCGGGTACTCGATCTCCGCGATCGACCCGACCTCGGCCGCCGGCACCATCCACACCGACGTCTCCCACGGCATCAGCGTGCTCGCCATCGACTCGCCGCTGCCGGGCACGGACGCCGCCTCGCTGTACCTGGGCACGCCGAACTACACCGCCGGCATGCAGGCGGGCACCGCGATGAAGCAGGTGCTCGGCGGCAACGGCAAGGTGGCGGTCCTGGTCGGCTCGCTGACCGCGTCGAACGCCACGCAGCGCATCCAGGGCTTCGAGGACGCGCTGAAGGGCACGAACATCACGGTCGTGCAGAAGGTCAACGACAACCTGTCGGCCAGCACCGCGACCTCGGACGCCGAGACCATCCTGGCCAACAACCCGGACGTCAACGGCCTGTACGGGGTCTACTCCTACGACGGCCCGGCGCTCGCACAGGCGGTGAGCTCGGCCGGCAAGAGCTCGTCTGTGCACATCGTCTGCGACGACTCGGACGCGCAGACCCTGTCGTTCATCCAGTCCGGCGTGATCTCCGGCACGGTCGTGCAGATGCCGTACCAGCAGGGCTACACCGGCGCGTACCTCCTGGCCGCGCAGAAGGTGCTGGGCAAGGACGCCGTCATGCAGCTCGTCAAGCCGTACCTGGAGAGCGACGGCTCGACGCTGAGCTCCGGCGTCGGCCTGGTCACCCGGTCGGACCTCAGCGACTACAAGAGCCTTGAGTCGCAGCTGGGAATCAGCTGACATGACGGGCAGCACTGCCGCCCCGGGCCGCGCGGTCACCGCGCGGCTGCGGGGGGTGCACAAGTCCTACGGCGGCGTGCGCGTGCTCGACCTGCCGCGGCTCGACCTGTACGCCGGGCAGGTGGTCGGCGTGGTCGGCGAGAACGGCGCGGGCAAGTCCACCCTGATGGGCACGCTGTCCGGCTCGGTGCACCGCGACGGCGGCGAGATCGAGATCGGCGGCAGGCCGCTGGCACCGGGTTCGACCGAGGCGGCCGCAGCACTGGGCATCGCCATGGTCTCCCAGGAGTTCCCGCTGGTCGGCCAGCTCTCGGTGGCCGAGAACCTGCTGCTGGGCCGCCGCCCGCGGGTCTCGCGCCGCCGGATCCTGGTGGACGGGGCCGCGCTGCGCGCCGAGGCCGAGGCGATGCTCGCCGAGATCGGCCTGTCCCCCAAGGCGGTCCCCGTCACCCGCGAGGTGCGCACGCTGCCGGTGCCGACCCGGCAGATGATCGAGATCGCCAAGGCCTGGGGCCGCGAACCCAGCCTGCTGATCCTGGACGAGCCGACCTCCTCGCTCGGCCCGGTCGAGGCCGCCGAGGCGCTGCGGCTGGCCCGCAAGCTGGCCGACCGCGGCGGCACGGTGCTGTTCATCGGACACCGGCTCGACGAGGTGCGGCAGGTCAGCGACCGGATCCTGGTGCTGCGCAACGGCCGGCTCGTCGCGGACCTCGCACCCGGCGAGGCCACCGAGGAGCGGCTGATCCGTGAGATGGTCGGCGGCGAGGTGGCACACGGCGAGCCCAAGCCCGCCCCGGTCGCCGCGCCGGTCCTGCTCGAAGTCGACAACCTGACGGCGGACGGCCTGGGACCGGTGAACCTGACGCTGCGCGCCGGCGAGATCGTCGGCATCGCGGGCCTGATGGGCTCCGGCCGCAGCAGGCTGATCCACACCGTGGCCGGCGCCCAGCCGGCCACCGGCGGCGAGATGCGCCTGAACGGCAAGGCCTACGCGCCGGGCGGCCCCGGCGACGGCGCCGCGGCCGGGATCGCGATGATCCCGGAGGACCGCAAGGAGCAGTCGCTGGTCCTGTTCGCCCCGATCCGGGCGAACGTGACCGTCTCGATCCTCAAGCGGATCAGCTCCTACGGCCTGCTCGGCCCGAAGCGCGAGCGCGCCGAGGCGAAACGGATCGCGCAGAACGTCAACGTCCGCATGCAGTCGGTCGAGCAGCCGATCGGCTCGCTGTCCGGCGGCAACCAGCAGCGCGCCATCTTCGGCCGCGCCTTCGCCGCGCGGCCGCGGCTGCTGCTGCTCGACGAGCCGACCCGCGGCGTCGACGTCGGCGCGAAGGCGGAGATCTACCAGCTGATCGACCGGGCGGCCGAGCAGGGCGCGGCGGTCCTGGTCGCCTCCTCGGAACTCGAAGAACTGCTGTGGATCTGCCACCGGATCGCGGTGATGAACCACGGCCGGGTCGTCGAGGTCATCGACCGCAACGAAGCCACCAAGGAACGGATCATGAGGGCGGCTGCCGGGACGCACGCGACCACCGTCCAGTTGCTCAGAAACGGAGTCGCACCATGACCGCGCAGAGCACCCTGACGCCGGCGCCGGAGGACGCGGTCGCCCAGCGCGGCTCGTCGGCCGTAGCCAGGCTGCTGCGTAAGCTGGCCGAGTCCCCTGAAGCCGGCGTGATCCTCGCGTGCGTGCTGGTGTTCACCAGCATCGCGCTGGCCGCGCCAACCTACACCGCCACCGGGAACCTCCAGGTGATGGGGCGCGACCTGGCGCAGGTCGGCATCCTGGCGATCGGCGAGTCGCTGGTGATCCTCACCGGCGGCATCGACCTGTCGGTCGGCGCGCTGGCCGGCCTGGCCGGCATCCTGGCCGCCTGGTTCAACGTCAACCAGGCCATGCCGGCGCCGCTGGCCATCCTCGCCACGCTGGGGATCTGCGCGGTGGTCGGCCTGTGGCACGGCGCGATGGTCACCAAGCTCAACGTGCCGCCGTTCGTCATCACCCTGGTCACGTTCACGGTGTCCCAGGGCCTGGCCCTGGCGATCACCAGCGGCTCGCCGATCAACGGGATCGACCCGATGTTCAGCAACCTGAGCCAGTACTACGTCGGCGAGGTCCCGGTGCCCGCGCTGTTCTTCATCGGCGCGGCGGTGATCGCCTGGTTCGTGCTCGAACGCACCTACGTCGGCAGACAGATCTACGCGGTCGGCGGCAACAAGGAGGCCGCGCGGCTGGCCGGCATCCCGGTCGCCCGCCGCATCACGGCCGCCTACGTGTCCGCCGCCGTGCTCTCCGGCGTCGTCGGCATCCTGGTCATCGGCCGGATGAACGTGGCCGACCCCTCCGTCGGCGGCAGCGGCTGGGAACTGACCGCCATCGCGGCGGCCGTGGTCGGCGGAGTCTCGCTGTTCGGCGGAGAGGGCCGCATCGTCGGCATCGCCGCCGGCGCGATCCTGCTCGAATTCATCACCAACGGCCTGCTCGCGCTGAAGGTCAGCCCCTACAAGCAGCAGATCGTGCAGGGCGCCGTGCTGGGCGTCGCCATCCTCGCCGACCGCTGGCGTGCCAGACGCTTCGGCCGCGCCCAACGCTAGGACGGACGCGCCGAGCGGCAGTACCCAAACGGCAAGCGGCAAACACCAGGCCCCGCGCCGGTCGAGATCTCCGCACAGATCCCGACCGGCGCGGCATGCCGCCGGAACACAGCGCTCCCGGGGCTCCTACTGTGGTCCCATGCGCGTCGTCATCGCAGGCTCCAGCGGCCTGATCGGCTCGGCCCTGACCGCGTCCCTCACCGCCGACGGCCACGCCGTCGTCCCCCTGGTACGCCGCCCGCCGAACCCACCCTCCGGCCGCGTCAGCGAAACCCGATGGGACCCCGCCCACGGCCACCTGCCCGCATCCGCACTGGACGGCGCGGACGCCGTGGTCAACCTCGCCGGCGCCGGCGTCGGCGACCACCGCTGGACGCGGTCATACCGTCGGCAGATCCGCGACAGCCGTGTCCTGACCACCGCGACTCTCGCCACCACCACGGCCGCGCTCACCAGCCCGCCCCCGGTCTTCGTCGCCGGATCCGCAATCGGCTACTACGGCGAAACCGGCGACACCCCAACCGACGAATCCGCTCCCCCCGGCAAAGACTTCCTCGCAGATGTCTGCCAAGAATGGGAAGCCGCGGCCGACCCCGCCCGCAAAGCAGGCATCCGAGTAGTTCATCCGCGCTTCGGCATAGTCGTCGCGAGCCACGGCGGCGCATTCGGCAGACTGCTGCCACCCGCCAGATTCGGCCTGGGCGGCCGGCTAGGCACCGGCCGCCAATACTGGAGCTACATCTCACTCACCGACACCGTCCGCGCCTTACGCCACATCATCGCCCCCACTACGCCCGCCGCCAACGCACCCACCCCGAGCGCACCCGACACATCCGCCCTCACCGGCCCCGTCAACGTGACCACTGCCCACCCCGCCCGCAACCGCGAGATCACCGCCGACATCGGCCGAGCACTGGGCCGCCCGATGCTTTTCACGGTGCCCGCCCCCGCCCTGCGCCTCGCGATAGGCGGCTTCGCCGAGGGGACCCTGATGAGCCAGCGCATCATTCCGGCCCGCCTACTCGCCTCAGGCTTCATCTTCACGCACCCCACCTTCCCCGAGTCCCTCGCATCCGCCCTAACCGTCCCAAACCCCTCCGCCTGATGCCCCGCCCGCCGTCCACCCGTCCCAGCACTCGATTATTCGATTGCCCCTCGCCCCGGCGCCCGCCAGAATGCTGCCTCCCCCCATTTCTGACGGCGTGATACCCCCTCTTCGAACTTGACCGTGGCCAGCGGCGCAGTGTCGGCCGACGCGCAGCGGCGGGCGAGCCTACCCACGGTCAAGGTCGAAGAGCCGTGATACCGGGAGCTGCCGCGTGCGCGTGTACCTGACCGCCGCCCGATTATCGTTCCGCCGCTACATCACCTACCGCTCCGCCACCATCGCAGGCCTCATCACCAACACCTGCTTCGGATTCATCCGCGCGTACATCCTGCTGGCCATGTGGCACGAGAAGCCGCACATCGGCGGCTACGACGCGGCCGACGCGGTCACGTACGTGTTCCTCACCCAGGGCCTGACCACGCCGATCGGCATCTTCTTCGGCTCGACCGAGCTCGGCCTGCGCATCCGCACCGGCGAGGTGGCCACCGACCTGTACCGGCCCTGCGACTTCCAGCTCTGGTTCCTCGCCCTCGATGTCGGCCGGGCCGTCGCAGGCCTCGTACTGCGTACCGCTCCCCCGGTCGTCATCGGGACGCTCTTCTTCCCCACCAGGCTGCCCGCGGCGCCCCTGCCCTGGCTCGAATTCGCCCTCAGCTGCACCCTCGGCCTGCTGATCAACTTCGCCATCCGCTACCTGGTCAGCCTCAGCGCGTTCTGGACGCTGGACGAGCGCGGCTCGGCCGCCCTGCTGCTCGTCGTCTCGATGTTCTTCTCCGGCATGATCATCCCCGTGGCGGTCATGCCCGGCTGGCTGGGCGCCCTGGCCCGCACGCTGCCCTGGTCGGCCACCCTCCAAGTCCCGATCGACGTGCTGCTCGGCACCGGCACCGCCGGCTTCCTCAACGCCCTGGCCTTCCAGCTGCTGTGGGCCGCAGCCCTGATCGCCCTAGGCCGCGCCGTGACCACCGCCGCACGCCGCAAGACGGTGGTGCAAGGTGGCTGATTCCCACACTCACACGCCCACCCCAACCCCAACCCACACCCACACCCACACGCCCGAGCCACGCCTCACCCCCGAGCCACGCCCCATCCCCTCTCCCGCCGCGTATCTTCTCCTGACCCGCATGTGGTCACGCGCCGCGTGGCAGTACCGAGCATCCCTCCTGCTCACCGGCACCGCTCAGATGCTCGGCGCCAGCCTCGACCTGGCCGCGCTGCTCGTCATGTACTCGCAGGTCACCACGCTTGCCGGATTCACCCTGCCGCAGACCCTCTACCTCTACGGCACCACACGCCTCGCATTCGCGCTCTCCGACGTGATCGCCAGCGGCATGGAGACCCTCAGCGACTCGATCCGCCTCGGCACCTTCGACGTGATGCTCATCCGTCCGGTCGGCACTCTCGCGCAGGTCCTGGCCGACCAGTTCACGCCGAAGCGTTTCGGCAAGCTCATCCCGTCCACCGCAACCCTCGTCTGGGCGGCCCAAGCGCTCCCGATCACGTGGACGCCGCTCAAAGCAATGGTCTGCGTCGGCACGGTCGTGTGCGGCACGGTGATCTACTGCGCGTTGTGGGTCCTCACCAACTCGATCAGCTTCGTGGCCACCGACGCGCGTGAATCAGCCAACGTGATCACGTACGGCGGCGAACTGATCACCGAGTTCCCGTTCGCCATCTACCAGCGCTCCCTCGCCCTGCTGATGACCTTTGCGATCCCACTCGCCTTTGTGACCTGGGAACCGTCGCTGTACGTCCTCGGCCGCCGCGACCCGCTCGGCCTGCCCGGCTTCCTGAGCTTCGCCCCACCCGTCGTCGCGCTGCTGCTCAGTCTGCTCGCGGCACTCGTCTGGCGGGTCGCCGTCCGTCACTATCGTTCGACCGGTAGCTGACCAGCTCGATTCCTCATGCCAGTCATCGCGGTTTCACATCAGTGACCGCCGATACGAAGTAGCCGCCGACAGCCCTCAGCGACCAGTCAATCAGAAGTCATCAATCGCTGAGCGCCGCAGCACCGTCCTCCTGCTCCTGCCCCTGCTCCCGTTGCACGCCCCCTTCGGTATAAAGCTCTTTGATCGCGGTCTCCAGGTCCCGCTCACCACGCAACACGTCAATACTTCCGTCGTACGTGACGCGACCGTGGTCAATAGCGACAACACGCGAGCACAACCGCTCAATGTCCCCGACGTCATGGGTCGTCAACAGGATCGTCGTCCCCGTCACAGCATTGAGCTCGTGCAAGAAGTCACGCACCACGTGCTTCGAGACGATGTCGAGCCCGATCGTCGGCTCGTCGAGATACACGATCGTCGGATCGTGCAGCAACGCCGCCGTGATGTCACCACGCATCCGCTGACCAAGGCTCAACTGCCGCACCGGCTGGTCAAGTATCGGTCCCAGGTCCAGCGCCTCGATGTACCGGTCCAAGTTCTCCTTGAACCGCGGCGCGGGAATCCGGTAGATCCGCTGGATCAGAGCGAACGAGTCGCGCAGCGGCAGATCCCACCACAACGTGGTCCGCTGCCCGAACACCACCCCGATCCTCCGCGCCAGCTTGATCCGGTTACGCTGCGGCTCCAGCCCCGCCACTCGCAGCGTCCCGGCGGTGGGCATCAGAATGCCGGTCAGCATCTTGATGGTTGTCGACTTGCCCGCGCCGTTAGGCCCGATGTACCCGACCAACTCCCCGGGCTCCACGCGCAGATCGATCCGATTCACCGCGGTGAAGTCGGCTCGCTCACGGCGTAACCGTCCCGAGCGTTGGTAACGGATGAACGTCTTCGTGAGTTGTTCGGCAACGATGATCGACTCAGGCACCGTCTCAACCCCCTGTCGAACGGGCCAGCAGGCGACCACGACAGCCCGCCAGAAACCGGAAAGCTACGCATCATCGCGGATGACGACACACCACCGCAACTGGTTTTGACAGTCGTACAGCCGAAAATTGCGCCAGCCCGGCAAGTGGGGGTGAATGGCACACGACAAATACACTTGCGAGCAAGGCAGAGCAGGCCTGTGAATCAGGGTCCACTTACTCTGGGTCCTGATTCACGGGTGATCTATCGAACAATTTATTCCTCGGCTCAACCCAGCTCAAGCGGGGTAAGGGGAGCTCTCGACGGATCGAGGGAGTGCATTTCATCACTCCGTTCGCCACTTCAGCGGCGCTCTACGCCTGTGTCGCCGACGCTCACCCGATAACTCTTCAGACTGATTCGTGGGCTCGTGAAAACATGTCGCCACAAACGCGTGTGTGGCGACGATATACGCGAGACTTACGGTTCTGGAACGATCTCGTACTTCAGGTACACGCCGAGCTGCCGTTCGACTTCGCCTTCGAAGCGCATGCCGAGGCGTTGGACGACGCGGATGGACGGTTCATTGCGCGGGCGTATGAGCGCTACTACAGGGGCGCCGGGGGACGACTTGGCCGCTAGGGCGAGGGCGGCGCGGCCTAGTTCGGTGGCGTAGCCCTTGCCCCAGGCGGCAGGACGGAAACGGTAGTAGAGGTTGAGGAAGTCCTCGTCGGGAAGCGGGGGGCGTACGCCGCCGAAGCCCAGGACTCGGCCGTCCTCGGGGGCTCGCACGACCCAGTAGCCGTAGCCCGCCTCGCACCAGTGCCGCTGCCAACTCTCCAGGATCGGGATCGCCATCGCGGGGTCCACCATGGTGCCGGCGGGGTTGTGCACGTTGGTCGCCGGGTCGCCGTGGATCGCGAAGTAGGCGTCGGCGACGTCGGTGGTCGGCAGGCACAACAGCAACCGCTCGGTACGCTGCCAGTCAGGACCCTGCGACACGCCGCGCGGGAGGCTCGCGCCCGCGCCGGCTGGAAGATGGCCGAGCAGATCGGTATCCGGCGGGCGGGTGAGCTTGCGGGCCATGAGCACGATGTCGTGCCTGGCCGAGCCGATCGCGACCACGTTGGGCAGGTTGCCCACGGACCGGAAGCCGTTGCGTTCGTAGAGGGCCAGCGCGCCGTGGTTGTTGCCGCGCGCTTCCAGCATGAGGACTTCGATGCCCGCCGCCCGCGCGTCGGTGACGACCGCTTCGATCAGCGCCCGGCCTGCGCCTGTGCCGCGTGCCGACGGGCTGACGACGACGTGGTCCAGTTCACCGAGAACCCTGCGCGTGGGGTACGCACTGCGGGTCCACTGCGCTGTGCCGACCACGGCGCCGCCCGGCGTCCGCGCCACGGCCAAGGCGGCGTCACGCCGCTGCGCGCTAGCCATGAGGCGTTCGAGGTGATGATCGTACTGCTCACGGGTGATCGTCGGGCTCAGGCCTAGGGCCTCGCCGCGGCTTGCAGCGGCTACGAGCAGATCCGCGACGGCATCGAGCGTTGCGCGATCGGCGGCGTGAACGAGTTCGACCCAGGGCGTACTGCGCTCACGCCTCGGGCCGCCTTTCGTACGCACTCCGCGATCATATGACCGGTGCCGCCGAATGGGTGCTCTGAGCGCTCTGGACGTTCTGGGCGCCCGCAGCGGGCTCGCGTCATAGGTTCCGTGGCTGCATGTGGCTGCGCTCACGCAATGGATCTACTTCATGGACCTACTTCTTGGTGCGGGACCGCTTCTCGCGTACACGCACTGAGATCTCGACCGGCGTGCCGGCGAAGCCGAACTCCTCGCGCAGTCGGCGCTCGATGAACCGGCGGTATCCGGCTTCCAGGAAGCCCGAGGCGAACAGGACGAACCGGGGCGGGCGGTTGGATGCCTGGGTGCCGAAGAGGATACGTGGCTGTTTGCCGCCGCGCACCGGGTGCGGGTGCTCGGCCGCGAGGGCGTTCAGGAAGGCGTTGAGCTTCGCCGTCGACACACGCGTCTCCCAGCCCTCAAGCGCGGCGTCGATCGCCGGCACGAGCTTCTCGACGTGTCGGCCCGTTTGCGCCGAGATGTTGACCCGGGGCGCCCAGGTGACCTGGACCAGATCCTGCTCGATCTCCCGCTCAAGGTAGTTACGGCGCTCGTCGTCGAGCATGTCCCACTTGTTGTACGCCAGCACCAGGGCGCGGCCGCTCTCCGCGACCTTGGTGATGATCCGGGTGTCCTGCTCGGTCAGGCGGTCGCTCGCGTCGATCAGCACCACCGCGACTTCCGCCTTCTCGATCGCGGCCGAAGTGCGTAGCGAGGCGTAGAAGTCAGCGCCGTAGGTCTGGTGCACCCGGCGGCGGATGCCCGCGGTGTCCACGAAGCGCCAGGTCCGCCCGCCCAGCTCGATCAGTTCGTCGACCGGGTCGCGAGTGGTGCCCGCCACCGCGTCCACCACGACGCGCTCCTGCCCGGCCAGCTTGTTGAGCAGCGAGGACTTGCCGACGTTGGGCTTGCCGACCAGGGCCACCCGGCGCGGGCCGCCCGGCCGGCCGATGCCGATGAGCTCGGACGGCGCCTCGGGCAGCGCGTCGAACACCGCATCGAGCAGGTCGCCCGATCCCCGGCCGTGCATCGCGGAGACCGGGTGCGGCTCGCCGAGGCCGAGCGACCACAGCGCGGCGACCTCGATTTCCTGCCGCGCGTTGTCCACCTTGTTGGCGGCCAGGACGACCGGCTTCTTCGTCCGGCGCAGCACCTTCACGAACGCCTCGTCGGTGTTCGTCACGCCGACGGTCGCGTCCACCACGAGCACGACCGCGTCCGCCAGTTCGACGGCGATCTCGGCCTGCTCGGCGACGCGCGCGTGCATGCCGTCGACGTCGACCTCCCAGCCGCCGGTGTCCACCACGGTGAACCGGCGCCCCGTCCAGTTCGCTTCGTAGTACACACGGTCGCGAGTCACGCCGGGCACA
This sequence comes from Actinocrinis sp., assembly GCF_035946395.1. NCBI lineage: Bacteria > Bacillati > Actinomycetota > Actinomycetes > Catenulisporales > Actinospicaceae > Actinocrinis > Actinocrinis sp. The sequence goes on along the minus strand of NZ_DASYZI010000401.1, from coordinate 2,008 downwards.
TCCTGCACCACGGCCTCCCGGCGCCCGATGATCCGGTTGACCAGCGTCGACTTCCCGACATTGGGCCGTCCGACGATGGCCAGCACAGGCAGTACCGCCTGGTCGGCCGCGAACTCGTCCTCGTCGCCCGGTCCGGCGGGCAGCGGCTCCGCGTTGCCGAACTCGTCGACGAACTCGCTCGGGTCGAACGGCGCGCCGAATTCGTCGTCGAACGCGTCGTGGTCCACAGTCATCGCAAGTTCGTCCTTACCGATAATCCAACTGTTGTCACTCGGTGCCGCCGTGTCGCCGTTACTGAACGATCATTGCTCGACGGCTGCTGCCGCGTCGCCTGCCTGCGGTATCGACGCGCGCCCGGTTTCCATGCGGGCGTGCTCGATGTGCGTACGCAACACGTCACGTAGGCGTTCGCTCGCGGCGTCGACGGCTTTACGTCCGGTACCACGCCCTAGCTCGACCGGAGAGCCGAACACCACGTCGAGCCGCGCGCGAAGCTTGGGTAACTTCTTGACCGACGTGCCACGGACATCCGTGCCGAGGCAGGCCACCGGCACGACGGGCGCGCCCGAGCGCAGCGCGAAGTACGCCAGACCATTGTGCATGGTGGCGAAGTCTTCCGCCGAACGCGTGCCCTCGGGGAACACCCCGAGCACGCCTCCCTGTTCCAGCACTCCGAGCGCCGCCTGGATCGCCGCGCGGTCGGTGCGATGCCGGTCGATGCTGATCTGGCCAAGCCAGTGCAATGCCGGGCCCATCGGTCCGCTGAACATCTCCTGCTTGATCATGAAGTGCACCGGCCTCGGCGAGAGGCCGACGAGGAGGAGGCCATCGAGGTACGCGTTGTGGTTCCCGGCCAGGATCACCGGGCCGGTCACGGGCACGCGCTCGGCTCCGTGCAGCACGATCTTCCAGAATGGCCGCAGCACGAACGGCCCGATGCGGCGGGCGCGTACGGCCTTGTGCGGCGGGGGCACGAGCGGGCGTTCCTTGACCGGCTTGTTCATATACGCACCGCTTCGACGAGTTCAACGACACGATCGATCACCTGAGTCAACGTCAGATGCGTAGCGTCCACGACGACGGCGCCAGGCGCGGCTTCGAGCGGACGCGTCGTCCTGGCGTCTTCGGCGTCGCGTCGCTGAAGATCGGCGAGCGTGTCTTCCGCTACCGGGCCCTCCCCGTCGGAGCCGTCGGCGCCATCCAGTTCGGCGTTGCGCCGCTCCGCGCGCGCCTCGGGTGACGCGGTCAGGTAGATCTTGCTCGCCGCCGCCGGATAGACCACGTCCGCGATATCGCGTCCTTCGGCCACGACGCCGTCGGACTCGGCGAGCGCCGCCGCGATGATCTGGCGCTGGAGCGCGATCAGGCGGTCGCGTACCGGCTGGACCGCGGCGACCGCGGAGACGGCCGCCGTCACTTCTGGCGTGCGGATCTGCTCGGCGACATCCTGGCCGTCCACGGTGATCGCCGGGTCATCAGGGTCCGTGCCGGAGACGACGACCGGCTTGTCGCAGGCCGCGGTCACAGCCTGCCGGTCCGCGACGTTGACGCCGTGGCGCAGCATCCACCAGGTCATCGCGCGGTATTGGGCACCGGTGTCGAGGTAACGAAGGCCGAGTCTGCGCGCCACTGCCCTGGACACGCTCGACTTTCCCGCGCCGGACGGCCCGTCCACCGCGACCACGATCGCCTTGCCGATCACGTACGCACCACGCTTCTCTCCTCGAACCGGCGACAGACGGCAAAAGGTTATCGGTGCCGACGATGCGTCAGACCGCTACCTGATGCGTAATGAGCGCGACGGCGACGGTTGGCGCACAGTACTCAACGCACGGTGTTCAATGTTCAACTGCTCAACGTTCAACTCGGTACAGGGCTCAGCTCCGCACGGTCCAGCCGCGCTCAGTCAGCCGCGCGCTCAGCTGGCCGGCGGAGTCCGGCGCGACCTGGAGGGTGACCAGGCCGACCGCCTGGCCGGGAGAGTGCTCGATCCGCACGTCCTCGATGT
>NZ_DASYZI010000400.1:0-18450 GCF_035946395.1 Actinocrinis sp. | reverse complement strand
GGTCGGCGCGGTGGTGTAGCTGCGTCCGGTTCGGCGTGAGGTCCATTCGAGAGTGTCACTGCGCCGGTGCAGGTCCCATTGACGTTGGGTTTTGTGGTTGTGGTGGCGGCGGCAAAGTGGTGCGAGGTTATCGGGGGTGGTTTCGCCGCCGTTGTTGAAGGGTTGGTTGTGGTCGAGGTCGCAGCGGTCGGCGGGCATCTGACAGTGCGGGAACACGCACGTGTTGTGCTTGAGCTGGGTGAGGCGTTTGATGGCGGCGCGGGGGGTGTAGGTGCGGGACGAGGTGTCCACGAGGGTGCCATCGCTGGCGGTGAGCAGGAAGCGCCACCGGGCGGTGTGGGCTGATGCGACGCGGCGGGTTTGTTCGGGGCACAGCGGGCCGTAGCCGGTGAGGTGACCGGGTTCGTGGCTCAGCCCCAGGAGGGTTTCGATGTTCACCACCACGCTCACGTGCGCCGGCACGGCCGGGAGCGTCGAGAGGGTGGATGACGCTGGCCCGGTTCCGGCGGTGTTGCCGCAGGCAGCGTGGTACAGGAGCGCGGGCAGCAGGTCGGCGCGGCGCTGGTCGAGCGTGCGCTTATCGGCGGGAGTGTTGTTCTTGTTCTTGCGCTTCGCACCCTGCGCCAGGGTGGTGAGGGTGCGCATGGCCATCTGCGCCACATCGGCCGCCAGATAGAAGCTTAACGTGGCCATCCCGTCGTCTTCGGCGCGCAGTTCGACTCGGCGGCGAGCACGCTCGTGACGGTGACGATTCGCAGCGGCGTCCGGATCGGCGCGCAGCACGGCGCGACGGATGGCTTGACGAGTGACCGCAGCACTCTGGCCTGCCATCCGGGGTAGGACGCGAGTTTCGACGGCTTGGGCGGCCGGGTCGTCGAGGCCAGCGGTCAGTTGGGTTAGGGCACGGGCTTGCTCGATGGAGACTTGGCCCTGAGAGAGCTGGTGCAGGGTACTGGGGAACAGGCGGGTGAGGGCGTGGGCGTCGGCCAGCCGGGCCTGGGCGGTGGCGGGGGACCAGGCCAGGGCAGCGCTCAGCTCGCTTTCCACCAGCCACATCCCGCCCGTGCCTTTGTCGGCGCCTGCGGCGATGTTTTTGGTTTCGTGGTGGGCTAGGGCGCCTAGGCAGCGGATCAGTCCGGCGTGGGTGTGGCGTAGCAGTCGTTCCCAGGCGAGTACCGCGTCCAGGCGGCCGCCATGTGAAAGCTGCTCGAAGGCCAGCGTGTCCAACGCGCCCGCGCTTGGCGGTGCACCGGCCAATCGTGCGGCCAGTGCGTCCTGGTTGGCATTCGTCCGCACGGTGGTGGCGTTCTCGCCGGTAGTCTCGGCGGAAATTTCAATCGGGTCCACGGTGTTCATGGCGGGCCTTTCAGCGGTATCGGCGCAGGTGGCGGGATGATTCCCGATACCTCAATTCTATCACCGATATCTGACATAAGGCACAGATTCTAGTAAGTCGTATATTCGACTATTTGCGTGCGTGGAGAGTGTGAGCTACGCGGGGTCCGGAGCTGTGGCTGTCAGCTCTTCATTCCTAGGGCGTCTAGTGCGGCTTGCAGCGAGCGGGCGTAGCCGCGTGAGGTGTACGTTGCGCCGGACACGATGTCGATGTCCGCGCTCTGCGCCTTCAGCGCCTCGGAGCGCAGAATCGCCGCCGCAGCGGTCGAGCTGCTCCACGAGTGTGGATTGTCGTGCGGCAGTTGAAGCGCCGTCACGTCGGCGATCCGTCCTTTAGCAACAGTGACCCGCACTTGGACGATTCCGTGGGCGAGCACGACTTGTGGGCCGGTCGCGGTGCGCATCTTTCCCTGCGTCACGATGACGACCGACATCGATGCAGCACGCGCACGGGAGCCGCCGCCCTTTGTGGCGAGTAGGCCGAGCATGGCCAGTAGCGTCGCGGTGACCACCAGGGCCGTGCGGCGCAGACTCATCGAGCGCTCCTTGTTTCCCACTCCCTGCCTCGGCAGGTGACGTCCCGTCACGAGTTGACCGGGGCGGGGCCGCGTTCCGCAACGGTGCTGATGATTCTTGGCCAGCTCTTTGCTCGTGGGTGAGGCCATGTGGATGAGACCGAGTGCGCAAGATCGGGTGCGTGAGACCGAGTCCGTGAGACCGAGTCCACGAGACCGGGTGGGCGAGACTGCGCGGGCTAGACCACTATTCGGCCGCAGGTCGAGCTGGCAATCTCGTTAAGCCTCTTGACTCGCTGCGCAGTTGCCTTTAACGTGCATTCATCGATAAGGAAACTTTCCTTATCTATCTTCGGGAGGGGCGATGGACCACGAGCCGGTCGGTCCTCCCGGCACGCCCAGTCTGCTGCGCGCCATTAACGACCGCACTGCGCTGCGGCTGCTCGCCGACCGCGGACCGCTTTCACGCACCCAACTAGGCGCTCTCGCCGGGTTGTCCAAGCCGACTGCCTCGCAGCTGATGGATCGGCTGGAGGCCGCTGGGCTGGTGGAACCGGTGCCCGAGCTTGAGTCCGAGGCTGCGCAGCATGCTGTGATGCAGCACGGCGCCGTGCAGTACAGCGCCGAGCAGCATGTTGCTGTGCAGCGTGGTGGCTCGCAGGCTTCTGTACGGCGATCTGGCGCTGTCTCGTCTGGCGCCGCCCCGCTTGGCGCTGTCTCGTCTGGCGCTGTCCCGTCCGGTGCCGCCCGGTCCAGTGCTGCTCCGTTCGGCGCGTCTCAGCCTGGTGACTCTCAATCTGGTGCTGCTCAACCCAGTTCCGCAACTCCTGGGCCGGGTACGCCCGGCCGCACCGCGCGCCGCTACCGGTTGCGCGGCGGAGCGGCGCACGTCGCAGGGCTCGATGTCACCTCGGCCCGGATCGTCGCTCGCGTCTGCGACTTGGCCGGAAGCGTCGTCGGCGAGGCCACGTTGCCGACGCCGGGCCGCTCCGCCACCGGCACCGTCGACCGGGTGCGTGAAGCACTGGCGGCTGCCTGCGCACCGGCTGGACTCCAGTTGGCGGCTCTGCATCACGCCGTCATCGGCATCGGCGGCGCGATCGACCCCGGCACCGGACGGCTCGGCTTCGCCCGGCACCTGCCTGGCTGGCACGAGCCGGACCTGCTCGCCCGGCTACGCACGGAGCTCACACCGCCAGGCGCGCCCAATCCGCGCGTCGACGTCGAGAACGACGTGAACCTGGCCGCCGTCGCCGAGCAGACCGTCGGCGCGGCCGCACCCGGCGGTCCGGGCGACCCGCATCCGGGCGCGCGCGACTTCGTGGTCCTGTGGATCGCCGAGGGCATCGGTGCCGCAGTCGTCATCGACGGACGGCTGCACCGCGGCGCCACCGGGGGAGCGGGCGAGGTCGGCTACATGCCGGTGCCCGGTGCACCGCTCGTGCGCAGCATCGGCCGCGGCACCACCGGTGGATTCCAGGCGCTGGCTGGCGGTCCCGCAGTGCTGAAACTGGCCCGTCGGCACGGGTTCACCGGTGCCGAGCCGCAGATTGCCGTCGCTCGGGCGGCCGAAGTGGTCGAGGCGTCTGCGCGATCCGGTGCTTCGGGTGTGTCGGGTGTGTCAGGTGCGGCAGGCGCGTCGGGTACGTCAGATGCGCCTGGAACGCCCGCTGCCCAAGACACCGCCCAAGACTCTGCCCAAGACGCGGCGCAGGCCGCTCGTCGGCTGCTGGCCGAATTGGCTGACCGGCTGGCCACCGGCCTGGCCCCGATCGTCGCCGTGCTCGACCCCGAACTCATCGTGCTCACCGGCGCGATCCTGCGGGCCGGAGCGGCGCCGCTGCGCGAACTGATCGCCGAGGTCCTGCACGGCATGGCAATCCCCAGACCCCGCTTGGTCACGTCCGCCGTTGCGGACAACCCCGTGCTCGCCGGGGCGATCCAGGCGGCCTTGGCGGCGACGCGGGAGGCGGTGTTCTCCAGCACCCTTCCGTCCTCCACGTCCGTCTCCACCACCGCGTGAACCAATAGCACAGCCAGAACAACACTCGGAACATCCGGAAAGCCCGGAACACCTGGGACATCCGGGACATCCGGAATCCCCAGCTCAACCTGCACGGCACGGCCCGCACGGCCCGCACAGCCTGCACTGCCTGCACTGCCTGCACAGCCTGCACTGCATGCACGGCCCGCACGTCCAAGTTCCGCTCACGTACGGCTCACCCCGACCCAGTACTCCCCGATCCGCGAAGGAGTCCACGCCATGTGGCCACTGCGACGCATGACCGGCCCCGCGGCCGCGATATCCGCGATTCTCACCGCCGCGGCGTGCGCCGGCAACACCGCCGCCCCACAGCAGAAGATCACCGCCGTCGACCCCTACCCGACGAGTAAGCCCAACGTCACCATCACCCTCTGGGACGGCTTCTCGCAGGGCTCGGAGAACGACGCCTTCAACGCGATGGTCACCAACTTCGAGAAGGCGCACCCCAACATCCACGTCACAGTCACCGGCAACATCAACGACACGCAGATCCAGCAGGGCATCAAGGCCGGCGGATCGCAGTCCCCGGACGTCGCGGTCTCGTTCACCACCGACGACGTCGGCACCTACTGCTCCACCGGCGAGTGGATCAACCTCAAGCAGGACCTGGCCGCCGCGCAGATCGACGCGGCCAAGACCTTCCCCGCGCCGCTGATCAACTACACGCAGTACCAGGGCGACCAGTGCGCGCTGCCGCTGGAGAACGACGCGTACGGCCTCTACTACAACAAGACCCTGTTCGCGCAGGCCGGGATCACCGCCCCGCCCCAGACCCTGTCCGACTTGCAGGCCGACGCCCTCAAACTCACCGTGAAGAACGCCGACGGCTCGTTCAAGCAGCTCGGCTTCGTCCCCTCCTTCGCCTACTTCGAGCAGGTGCCGGGCCACTTCACCCCGACCTTCCACCTCAAGTGGCAGACCCCGACGCACAACTCCGAGCTGGCCTCGGACCCCGGCTTCACCACGATGGTGGACTGGCAGAAGTCCTTCGCGTCCGCCGTCCTGAACCAGGCCCCGAAGTCCTCCGCCAAGCAGCTGACCGACTTCATGAACAAGTCGATGAGCGCGGGCGAGTTCACCGCCGGGCAGAACCCCTTCGAGACCGGCGCCGTGGCGATGGCCCTGGACGGCGAGTGGCGCAACGCCAACCTCAAGGCCGAGACGCCGAAGCTGTCCTACGGGACCGCGCCCTTCCCGGTTCAGGATTCTGACGCCGCGTCGTACGGCGGCGGGTACCTGTCCGGCACGGTCATCGGCATCTCCTCGCGCAGCACCCACCAGGACGCCGACTGGGAGATGGTGAAGTACCTGACCACGAACACCGACTCCCTCGTCACCTTCGCCAACGCGATCTACAACGTGCCGAGCACCTTCGCCGCGCTGGCCTCGCCGCAGCTGACCCAGGACCCGAACTTCCAGACCTTCGTGAAGGTCTCCGGCGACCCGCACTCCTCCACCACCCCGGCCTCGCCCAACGGCGGCCAGTACCAGCAGACCGCGCAGACCTGGCTGGCGACCTGGGAGGCGGGCCAGGTCACCGACTCGAACCTGTCCTCGGCGCTGGCCGCGCTCGACTCGCAGATCGACAAGGACACCGCGGCCGGCGTGCGGCCCAGCGGCAGCTGACGGAACGGCTCACGATGGCAACCCCCGTCCTCGCCCCGTCCGGGCGCGGGAAGCGGGCCGGCCTCCCGGCGGCGCTGCGCAGAAAGCGCCGCCGGGAGGGGCTGGCCGCACTCGGCTTCCTGTCCCCCTGGCTGCTGGGCTTCAGCGTCTTCTTCGCCTACCCGCTGATCGCGGCGGTCTACTTCTCCTTCTACTACTACGACCAGTTCAACCCGCCGGTCTGGGTGGGCCTGAAGAACTGGGACTACATCCTGTTCAACTTCCCGGACCTGGTCACGGGCCTGAAGAACACGCTGTGGCTGGTCGTGGTCATGGTCACGCTGCAAATCGTCTTCGGCCTCGGCGTCTCGCTGCTGATCACCAAGATCAAGCGCGGCGGCAACATCTTCCGGACCCTGTTCTACCTGCCGTACCTGGCCCCGCCGGTCGTCTCCACCCTGGTCTTCGTCTACCTCTTCGACGCCGGCGGCCCGATCAACTCGATCCTCGCGCACCTCGGCGTGCACAACCCGCCGGAGTGGTTCAACTCGCCGGTCTGGTTCAAGCCCTCGCTGACCGTGCTGTCCCTCTGGGGCATCGGCAACACCGTGGTGATCTTCTTCGCCGCGCTGCTCGACGTGCCGAAGGAACAGCTGGAGGCCGCACAGATCGACGGCGCCGGCCCGGTCAAGCGCTTCCGCTACGTCACGCTGCCCTCGATCCAGCCGGTCATCCTGTTCTCGGTGGTCACCGGCGTGATCTACACGATGCAGTACTACACGCAGGCGATCGTGGCCGGCGAGGTGGCCAGCGGCCACGTGGCCACCGCGGGTACGACCCTTGACATCGGTTATCCGCTCGGCTCCAGCCTCACCGTGCCGCAGCTGATCTACGAGCAGGGCATCCTCAACGCGAACACCGGGCCGGCCTGCGTGCTGTCCATCCTCCTGTTCGCGATGACGATGCTGTTCACGCTCTTCCTCCTGCGCCGCCGCAACGGATTGGTGGGAACCGACTGATGGCTGTGCTCGCCCCTCCCGCCACGCCGCGCTCCGGTATCGACCGGGCGGCCCGCGCCGCCGCGCGCCGCCGCCGCGCCCTGGAGTGGATCGCGGTGAACTCGCTGGCGATCGTCGCCGCGCTCTTCTTCGCCGGGCCGTTCTTCTTCCTGCTGGTCACCGCGGTGATGCCGGACAACCAGGCGCTGTCCGGCGCGCTGTGGCCCTCGCACTGGCAGTGGTCGAACTTCCGCGACGTGTGGGACCGCGCCGGATTCCTCACCTGGTACAAGAACACGCTGCTCTACGCCATCCCGGTGACGCTGCTGACCGTGGTCTCCTCGGTGCCGGTGGCGTACGCGCTGGCCAAGTTCAGGTTCCGCTTCCGCCGCGCCGCGATGATCCTGCTGGTCTCCGCGATGATGATCCCACCGCAGGTCACCGTGATGCCGATGTACATCCTGTGGACCAAGCAGTTCGGGCTCGGCGGCACCCTGTGGCCGCTGATCGTGCCCACCGCGTTCGGCGACGCGTACTCGATCTTCCTGCTGCGGCAGTTCCTGCTGACCGTGCCCAGGGAGTACCTCGACGCGGCGCGGGTGGACGGCTGCGGGGAACTGCGGACGCTGCTGCGGGTGGTGGTGCCGATGATCAGGCCGGCGATCGCTGCGGTCGCGCTGTTCCAGTTCTTCTACGCCTGGAACGACTACTTCGGCCCGCAGGTCTACGTCGGCGCCAACCCCGGCAACTGGACCCTGGCCCTCGGCCTTGAGACCTTCCACGCGGCGCACCACGTGGACTGGAACCTGATGATGGCCGCCAACCTGATGGTCATCGCGCCCATCGTGGTCGTGTTCTTCTTCGCACAGAAGGTCTTCGTCGAGGGTGTGACACTGACAGGAGTGAAGGGCTGATGAAGCTCGCCATCATCGGGGGCGGTTCGACCTACACCCCCGAACTCGTCGACGGCTTCGCCCGGCTGCGCGCCGAGCTGCCGATCTCCGAGCTCGCGCTGGTGGACCCGGCGCGGGACCGGCTTGAGGCGGTCGGCGCGGTCTCCCGCCGCATTCTCGCCAAACAGGGTCACCCGGGCCGCGTCCTGACCACTTCCTCCTTGGACGAGGGCGTGGACGGAGCGGACGCGGTGCTCTTCCAGTTGCGCGTCGGCGGCCAGGCGGCGCGCAACGTGGACGAGACGCTGCCGCTGGAGTTCTGCTGCGTCGGGCAGGAGACCACCGGAGCGGGCGGCCTGGCCAAGGCGCTGCGCACCGTGCCGGTGGTGCTCGACCTCGCGGATCGCGTGCGCAAGCTCGCGCCCGAGGCGCGGATCGTCGACTTCACCAACCCGGTCGGGATCGTCACGCGCGCGCTGCTCGACGCGGGGCACGACGCGGTGGGCCTGTGCAACGTCGCGATCGGCTTCCAGCGCCGGTTCGCCGCCGAGTTGGGCGTCGAGCCGGAGCGCATCCGGCTCGACCACGTCGGCCTGAACCACCTGACCTGGGAGCGCGGGGTGAAGCTTGACGGCGAGGAGATCCTGCCCTCGATCATCGAGCGCAGCGCGGACGAGATCGCCGAGGGCAACCAGGTCCCCGTCTCCGTGATCCGCCGCCTCGGCATGATCCCGTCCTACTACCTGCGTTACTACTACATGCACGACCAAGTGGTCGAAGAGGAGCGCAACGCCCCGACCCGCGCGTCCGCGGTGGCGCAGATCGAGGAGAAGCTGCTTGAGCTCTACCGCGATCCCTCCGTCGACGAGAAACCGGAACTGCTGTCCAAGCGCGGCGGGGCTTTCTACTCGGAGGCCGCGGTGCAGCTGCTCGCGTCGCTGGTCGGCGGCAAGGCCGACGTGCAGGTGGTCAATGTGCGCAACAACGGGACGCTGCCGTTCCTGGACGACGCCGCGGTCATCGAGGTCTCGGCCTCGGTCGGTGCGGCCGGAATCGAACCCCTGCCGCAATCCCCGCTGCCGCCCGCGCTGCGCGGCCTGATCGCGCACGTGAGCGCATACGAGGAACTGGCCATCGACGCGGCGATCCGCGGCGGCCGTGACCGGGTCTTCGACGCGCTGCTCGCCCACCCGCTGATCGGCCAGGCCGATCTCGCCGGAAAACTCGCCGACGCGCTCATCGCGGCCAACGCGCAGCACCTGCCGTGGGCGGAGTCGCGGTGACGGTCGGCACTACCCACAGTCCGGGTCGGCCGGAGGGAAAGCCGGAACGTGCCGGGACCGTCCTGGCCATCGACGGCGGCAACAGCAAGACCGACGTCCTGTTGGTCGACTCCGGCGGCGCGGTGATCGCCTCGGCCCGCTCCGGCGGCTTCACCCCGCAGAACAGCGGGGTCGCCGCGGCGATCGCGGTGGCGGCGGAGGCGGTCGGGCTGATCCGTGCCGAGCTGGCGGTCCCGGACGGGATTCCGCTGGCCCGGCACTTGGCCGCTTACGTGGCCGGGGCCGACCTGCCGGTGGAGGAACAGGCGCTTGCCACCGCCTTCATGGCGCAGCGCTGGACCGACTCGGTCGAAGTGGGCAACGACACCTTCGCGCTGCTGCGCGCCGGGGCGTCCCGGCCGTGGGGTGTGGCGGTGGTCTGCGGCGCGGGGATCAACTGCGCCGGCATCGGCCCGGACGGCAGCCGGGCCAGGTTCCCCGCGCTCGGCCGGCTGACCGGGGACTGGGGCGGCGGGCACTACTTGGGCGAGGAAGCGCTCTGGCACGCGGTGCGCGCGGAGGACGGGCGCGGTCCGGCGACCGCGCTGGTCGCGGCCGTCGCCGGGCACTTCGGCCGGCCGACGGTGGAGGCGGTCGCGCTCGCCCTGCACTTCGGCGAGATCGAGAACGAGCGGCTGGGCGAACTCGCGCCGACGCTGATGCGAGTCGCCGCCGAGCACGATCCGGTCGCGGTCGCGGTGGTGGACCGGATGGCCGAAGAGATCGTCACGATGGCAGGGGTCGCGCTCGCCCGGCTGCGGATCACGGACCGGGCCGCCGAGATCGTCCTCGGCGGAGGAGTGCTACGGGCGCGCCCACCGGCCCTGATGGACCGGATCGCCGCGCGCGCCGCGGTCGAGATCCCGCTCGCGGAGCTGGTTGTGGCGGCGGATCAGCCGGTGGTCGGCGCGGCGCTGCTCGGATTGGACACGCTGGGCCTGGCGGTCGCGCGGGACGTCTGATTCCCGGCAGAAGCAGCCGCGCAGACGACGGGAGTCGGGCACGTCCGCGCCCGACTCCCGAAGCGAATCGACTGCTTGTCAGACGAGTTCGGCCTCAAGGCTGATCGGGACGGCCTTGAGCGCCTGGGACACCGGGCAGCCCTCCTTCGCCTTCGCGGCGAACTCGGCGAACTGCTCCGCGGTCAGGCCGGGGACGCTCGCGCGCACGTTGAGCCGGATCGCGGTGATGCCGGTGCCCGGCTGGAAGTCCACCTCGGCCGCGGTGTCCAGGGCGTCGGCCGGGTTGCCAGCCTGCGCCAGCGCGTGCGAGAGGGCCATCGAGAAGCAGGTGGAGTGGGCCGCCGCGATCAGCTCCTCCGGCGAGGTGACGCCGTTGGGCTCCGCGGAGCGGGCCGCCCAGGTGACGGGGTAGGTGCCGAGGTTCGAGGAGTTGAAGGCGACCTCGCCCTTGCCCTCCATCAGGCTGCCTTCCCAGTGCGCCGCAGCCTTGCGAGTCGTTGCCACAGTTCCGCTCCCATCCGGGTGACTGTCAGATGGGCTCATCCTATGGGGACCGCGGTCCGCGGGAGTGGTCAGGAAGTCCGGTGCAGCACGTAGATCCCGAAGCCGTCCTGGTAGACGATCGCGTAATGCGCGCCGGGGTGTCGCTGCTGCTCGAAGCCGGGCACGTCGGTGATCGGCGGGCTGAATCCGGAGACCACCTGGTCGAAGACGACGTACTCGGGCGGCACCGGGGCCGCCGCGTTGCCGACCCAGAAGGCGTCGTCGCGCGCCGAGAGCGGGGCGAGCATGTTGATCGTGGTCTCGACCATCACGCCGTCCGGCACGAGCGACATGGCGTGGCTGAGCGCCTGCGTTCGCGGGTCGAAGGTGAAGGTGTTCGGGTCGAACAGCTGGTTGTACGCGAACTGCGGCACCAGCGCGAACGCGACGGCCATCGTCGCCACCGCGCCGTTGCGGCCCATCGCGCCGCTCACGCCGCGCGCCCAGCGCCGCAGCGTGCCCGCGCCGGGCGGCAGCACGCCGGCTGAGCGCGCGCGCACGATCCCGTCGGCGGCGGCCACGAACAGGATCGGCATCAGGACCGCGTTGTAGTGCCAGCCGGTGCCCCAGAACGTGGAGTTCGTCGTGATGAACCGGGAAGCCAGGTTCGGCACCGCGAACAGCACCAGCGGCGAGCGCAGCGCCACGAACGCGGTGATCGCCAGCAGCAGGAAGACCAGCTCCATCTTCCCGCCCGCGCTCTGCATGCTCTGGCCGATCAGGCAGGTGATCGGCTTGGCCCCGCCGGGCTGGGTCGGGTCCGCGCAGCCGCCCTTGTTCCAGTACTCGTACTGGTGCGTGGCGTTGAGCGCCGGGATGATCCAGTAGATCTCCAGCAGCGACCCGGCGGTCCCCGCGGCGGCCACGACGGCGCCCAGCAGCGTGCGGCCCCACAGGATCAGCGCGATGCCGATCGGCAGGACGACCGTGATCCCCAGGTCCTCCTTGCAGAACAGCAGCAGCAGCGACCAGAGCGCGGCCTGCCGGTATCTGCCGCGCAGCAGCGCGATCATCGAGAAGGAGATGACCGGCACCGCGAAGGCGATCTCGTGGAAGTCCGCGTCGACCGCCTCGGCCAGGCCGAAGGAGAGGCCGTACGCGACGCCGATCGCGTATCCGGCGCCGGCCCCGATGCGCTCGGCCCCGTACCGCACCAGCGGCACCGCGCCGAGCCCGAACAGGAAGGCCTGCGCGACCAGCACCGTCACCGGGGTCGGGAACAGCAGGAAGAACGGCCCGACCAGCGCGACGATCGGGCTGAAGTGCTCGCCGAGGATCTCGTAGCCCGGGGCGCGCGCGTCGTCGATCGGCGCGTGGAAGTGCGCGTACTGCTTGATCTCCTCGGTGAACAGGCCGAGGTCCCAGGAGGTCGGGGCGAAACGGTAGTAGCGCGCGAGCGAGATCAGCAGATAGGCGGTCATCAGCCCGGCGACCAGCAGCCACGGCCCGAGGGTCTGGAGCGACCAGTTCGGCCGCGCGGGGCGCAGCCGCGGCGCTGTTTCCGGCGTGACGGTTTCCGGCGGTTCCAATACGGACGTGTCCGGGCTCTCGGAGGCTTCATCCGCATTGGTAGAGACCATGCGGCGTAGAGTATCGACCGATTCGTCGCCTGACCAGCAGTCCAGAATGGCTCCATGGAGATCGCGGACTTCGAGGCCCTGCTCACCGACGAGGGGCAGGCGCTGCTGGCCGAGCTCGGCGACTACGCCGAGTCGGCGGTCCTCGCGCTGGCCTCGAAACTGCGGGAACGCCATCCGGCGTCGCTGGCGGCCGCCGCGCTGACGCAGGCGCGGCTGCGCGGCCGGGCCGTCGCCAAGTTCGGCGACGCGGCCCGGACGATGTACTTCACCCCCGAGGGTCTGGAACAGGCCACCCGCCGCAGTGTCGCCGAGCTGCGCGCGCGCCGCTACGCCGCGGCCGGGGTGCGCAAGGTCGCCGACCTGTGCTGCGGCATCGGCGGCGACGCGCTCGCCTTCGCCGCCGCCGGGCTCGAAGTCCTGGCCGTCGACAGAGATCCGGTCACCTGCGCGGTAGCCGAGGCCAACGTGTGGGCGGCCGGGTTCGGCGACCGGGTCGAGGTGCGGTGGGCCGACGTCACGAAAGTTGCACTGACCGGCGCGGCGCGGCACGGCTGCGACGCGGTCTTCCTCGACCCGGCCCGGCGTACCGAGCGCGGCAGGGTGTTCGACCCGGCCGGGTACTCGCCGCCGTGGAGTTTCGCGCTCAGCCTGACCGAGAGTGTCCCGGCGGCCGGCTTCAAGGTCGCCCCCGGCCTGCCGCACGACCAGATCCCCGCCGCCGCCGAGGCCGAGTGGGTCTCGGACCACGGCGACGTCAAGGAGGCGGGGATCTACTTCGGCCCGCTCGCCGGCACCGCTCGCCGCGCCACGGTGTTGCCTGGTCCGCATACGCTCACGACCTGCGGGCGGCCGGATCCGGACGCCAAGGCCGTGCGCCGCTACCTCTACGAGCCGGACGGCGCCGTCATCCGCGCCCGCCTGCTCGGCGAACTGGCCGAAGACCTCGGCGCGACGACGATCGATCCGACCATCGCCTACCTGAGCGGTGACCGCCTCGTGTCCACGCCGTTCGCGGCGGCGTACGAGATCACTGACGTCGTCCCGTTCAACGTGAAACGACTACGCGCTTTGATCGCCGGGCGCGGGATCGGCACGCTCACCGTGAAGAAGCGCGGCGCTGACATCGACCCGGCCGCGTTACGCAGGCAACTGAGGCCGTCCGGTCCCCATTCCGCCGTGCTGATCGTCACTCGCGTCCTCGGCGCGCATACCGCCTTGCTCGCGCAACCTGCCCGGATGTCGGACTAGCTGCGTGCGGCGGCATGAGAAACGAGAAGTGCACCTGGGCGCCGCCGAGCGGTGAGCGGTCGACGGTCAGTGAGCCGCCGGCACGTTCGGCCAGCTTGCGCACGATGTCCAGTCCCAGCCCGGTCGAGCCCACCCTGCCCGAGCCTTCGCCGCGGCGCAGCGCGCGGTCCGGCTCGTCGAGCCCCGGCCCGGCGTCGTCCACGAGGATGGCGGCCGAGTCCTGGCCCTGATGCACCGTCACCTGGAACGCGGTGCCTTCGGGCGTGTGCCGGAACACGTTGCCCAGTACGGCGTCGAGCGCCGCGGCCAGCTCCGGTGCCGCCACCGGGACCGGCACCGGACCCGCCGTGCCGACCAGGTGCCACGGCCGCTCCTGGTCCTCGGCCAGCGCCGACCAGAACGCCATCCGCTCGGCCACCACCGCCGCGAGATCGCAGGAGCCCGCGTTGCCCGTTCCGCCGCGCGCGGTCCGGATGATCTGGTCCACCTCCTGTTCCAGCTTCGCCACCGCGTCCCGGGTGGACGCCGCGGCCGGGACGTCGCCGAGCGCCTGTGCATTGAGCCGCAGCGCGGTCAGCGGCGTGCGCAGGCGGTGGGAGAGGTCCGCGACCAGTTCGCGTTCGGCGGCGAGCAGGTGCACGACGCGGTCGGCCATCGCGTTGAACGCGTCCCCCGCCTCGCGCAGTTCGTGCGGGCCGTCGGCCGCCACGCGCACCGTAGTGTCGCCGTCGCCGAGCTTGCGCGAGGCCTGCGCGAGATGCCTGGCCGCGCCGACGACCCGGGTGGCCAGCCGGTCCGCGACCAGCGTCGAGCCGGCGACCAGGAGCAGCGCGACGCCGCTGAGGATCAGCCAGCCGCGCAGCACGCCCTCGTGGGTGCTGCCGGTGTCGATGAAGACCTCGATCACCGTCGTCTGCCCGCCGTCCACGACCTCCGGCTGCACGAGCACCGATCCGCCGGGCACCGCCAGCGTCTGCGCGCGTCGCTGCGCCTCGACCGCGGCCAGCTGCGCCGCGCTCGTGTGGCTCGTGCCGAGCACGTCGCCGCCGGGCAGCCGCAGCGCGATGTCCTGCGCATCCGACATCGTCTCCAGCGCGCCCTGCAACTGGGTGCGGTCCGTGGTGACCGCGAGCAGCGGCTCGATCGCGGCGATCCGCGCCTGGGCGTCGGCGAGGGCCCGCTGGGCGGCGATGTGGTCGATCGCGAAACCCAGCGGGATCAGGAAGGCGAGCGCGACCATGCTCGTGACGGCGAGGGCCACCCGCGCCAGGGCCCATCTCACGGTGTCAGCCTCACAGTGTCAGCTTCACGGTGTCAGCCTCACTCTGGCGGGCCAGTCAGCCGGACGCCCACGCCGCGCACGGTGTGCAGATAACGCGGTGCGCTGGCCCGCTCGCCGAGCTTGCGGCGCAGCCAGGACAGGTGCACGTCGATGGTCTGGTCGTCGCCGTAGGGCAGCTGCCACACCTCGGTCAGCAGCTCCCGCCGGGTCACCACCTCGCCCGGCCGAGCGGCCAGATACGCCAGCAGGTCGAACTCGCGCCGGCTCAGGTCCAGCGCCCGGCCGTCCAGCCGCGCTTCCCGGCGCCGCGGATCCACCTCAAGCCCGCCGATCCGCAGCGTCGCCGGGGCCTGCCCGGATCCGGACCGCCGCAACAGCGCGGTGATGCGCGCGGCCAGATGCCCGCCGGAGAACGGCTTGACCAGGTAGTCGTCCGCGCCCGCGTTCAGCAGCCTGATGATCTCGGCCTCGTCGTCGCGGGCGGTGGCGATGATCACCGGGACCTTGGTGATGGCGCGTAGCATCTTCAGCGTCTCGGCGCCGTCCAGGTCCGGCAGCCCGAGGTCCAGCACGATGATGTCACCGGGATCGCGGGTGGCCTCGCGCAGCGCGGCGAGCGCCGTCCCGGCGCTGCGCACGGCGTGCCCGAACGCGCTCAGCTGGCGGATGACCGCGGATCGGACGTCTGCATCGTCTTCGACCAGGAGCACGTTAGCCATAGGGTGGCACCGTAATCCATGGCCGGTGGAGAGGGAACCTGTGGCCTCTGAACCAGCGGCCGCCAAGCCGAGGGGCAGACGGCGGCCACCGCTCGCGCTGGCGGCGTGGGCCGGCGCGACCGCGGTCGCCTCCGGCGTCGCCTGGCTCGGCGTGGACTCGGTGCTGATCCCGGCGGCCGAGACGCCGCCCGGCGTCCTCGCGGCCGGCGCGCACACCGCGCAGCCGCTTCCGGCGCTCCCGGTGACCTCCACACCGCCCTCGTCCCCCTCGCCGAGCGCGATCCCGTCGCCGGGCAAGAGCGCTTCGGCCGGCCACCCGCCCGGCACGTCTCCCTCCGCGCGCCCCTCGGCACCGGCGTCCCCGTCACCGTCGCCGACCAACTCGCTCAAGCGGTATGAGACCACCGGCGGCGTCGTCGTGCTCGCCATCGGGGCGCACAGCGTGAAGCTCGTCTCGGCCACCCCTGCTCCCGGATTCTCCGTGCAGAACTGGTCCGCCGACGGCTGGCTGCGCGTCGACTTCAGCCAGGATTCGACCACGTACTCGGTGTTCGCCACGTGGAACGGCTACTCCCCACAGGTCCAGGTCGTCGACCCGGGTTGACGGGCGGGCTGACGGGCTCCGCGTCCCGTACCGCCTCATCACATCACTGCTCGCGCGTTCGCCAAACCCTCCCGTGTCCGCCCCCGCAAGACCCTGAGCTCGTCTTAGGGGAAGCTTAATGATCGAGGGCTGTCAGTCGGGCCGCAGTTCAATACGGTGAGTTCTGCACAGCCCGGAGGCCACGGGGAAACGCGGGGGCAACGGCGTGCGATCGGATACCGGCCGGTCGCACGCCTTGTGGCCTGTCAGCTTGTCAGGCGCCTTTCTCTCCGTGCTCCCGAAGCCAGCTGTCCGCGACGATCCGCGAGACGCGCCCCCGCTCCCAGCAGATCCGGCAGCCCACCCGGGCGCGCGACCCGAACGGCACCACGTGCCCTGACCCGTTGCAGGCCGGGCACCACACGATGAACTTCTTGCGCGGGAACCTTGAGTCGCCCCGGACATCCTCGTACTCGTAGTCGATGGTCATGACGCTGGTCTCCCTTCCCCTAAGACTGGCGGTACCGACCGGCAGACGACTGCGAAGACGGCAGGTAGGCCTGGTGTCGGCTTGGCGGGGGTCCGGCGTCGCGACGGCGTTGGCGCGAGCCTGAACGGGTGAAGAACGCAAAACAGAGTCGATACTCATGCGCCGCACTGCCGATGACTGCTACATTGACCTTCATGCCCGCCCCTGGCAAGTGCCAAACGGTAGTGACAAGTGAACGTGCAGTAAGCACTTGCAGGCCGTCGCACGACCCGCACACTCCGGCGCGCCCCCGGAGCGTCCGGCGTGCCTGACCCGACCCTGCCGTCGCCGGACCGGCTCCGACTCGGCGCGGAACTGCGCCGCCTGCGCGAGGGCGCGGGCAAGACCATCGACCAGGTGTCCCGCGACCTGCTCGCCCAACTCGGCCCCGGTTTCTCGCCGACCAAACTGAGCCGCCTCGAAACCGGCAAGCGTCCCGCGAGCCAGCGCGACGTACGCGATCTGTGCCTCTACTACGGGGCGTCGGCGGATGAACTCGACCACCTCGTGGAACTGGCAAAGGCCAGCAGAACCGAGAACCGCTGGCAGGGCCTGACCGAGGCGTACGCGGAATACATGGCGCTGGAACAGATCGCCGCCAGCGTGCGGACCTTCGAGTCGATGCTCGTCCCCGGCCTCCTCCAGACCGCCGAGTACTCGCGTGCGGTGGCGGTCGGCAACGCCTTCGAACAGACAGCCGTTGCAGGTGCGGGCGAAGGCGCGGACATCGAAATCAAAATCGACGTGCGGCTCAGGCGTCAGCAACGCCTCTACGCCGTTCCGCCGTTGCGGCTGCACGCGATCGTCGATGAGAACGTCGTTCGGCGCAGCATCGGCGGAGCCGAGGTGATGGCGGCTCAGCTGCGGCACATGGAAAAGATCTCGCGGCTGCCCAACGTCGTCCTTCAAGTGATCCCGGTCTCGCGCGGCGCATATCCCGGACTCGGGTCCGAGGGACTTTCCATCCTCGACTTCGCGCCGGGGAGACATACGCAGGACTACGTCTGCTGCCTCGAAGGCATCATCGGCGCGGTCTGGGCCGAGCGCGAAGCGGAGCGCGTCCGGGTTTCCCGGGTTTTCCAGTACGTCGAGCAACTCGCGTTGACTCCTTCGGAAACCCGGGACGTCCTTGAGTCCATCATCCGGGAGTTGACGGGGAGCTGAGGCTTCCCGCGGATCGCCGCGGGAGAAAACAGAACGCCGCTCCAGGCGGCGTTCACGTATGAGAGGAGCCCTGATTGTCCGATCAGAACGGCGCCGGCCTGAGCTGGCGCAAGGCGAGTGCGAGCAACACGAACGGAAACTGCGTCGAGGTCGCCGCCATGAGCGGCGGGGGCGTAGCCGTGCGGGACAGTAAGGATCCCGGCGGGCCGATCCTGCGGTTCACCGCGGCCGAGTGGGCCGCCTTCGCCGAGGGCATGGCCGCCGGCGAGTTCGACATGGCCCACCAGGCCTGACGGTGGCCGGCGTCGAACGGGTCCCGACCGGATCCGGCGTCGCCGGCCAACTTCCGATGGTCGCACTGTGAGGGCCGCGCCCGCGTGCGAGTCGGCCAGACCCTGAGCCGTGGATGTGCACTCCACCGCTTACGTCCCGGGCTTGCACGACGTGTTCGGCGGTCCCGGAGACTTCAGATCTCGTCTGTATTTCCATGCGCGGCGGCTGTGAATCGGGGTACGGGGTGGAGTCGATCATCAGCATCCTCCCGTAGCACACTGCGTGCTGTATCACAGAATACTGATGATTTTGCCGAATGGCCTGGTATCAGGCCGAATTGCCTATCGGATCCGGGGCATCCCGATCGGCGTCGCGGTACGTTCGGCTCGGGCGGTGCCCCAGTCGTAGAGGGCTTGCAGGACCGGTGCGAGGCTCCGGCCCTCCTCGGTGAGGCGGTATTCGACATGCGCGGGCTTGGTGGCGCGGTCTATCCGCTCCACGAGGCCGTCTTCCTGCAACTCGCGCAGCCGCTGCGCCAGCATCTTCTCGCTCATGTCCGGGACCAGGCGGCGTAGTTCGCCGTAGCGGTGCACGCCCTCTTTCAGGTGGGCGAGGATGACCGGGCGCCATTTCCCGCCGATCACGTCGACGGCGAGTTCTACCGCGCAGTGGTAGTGCTTGCTCATCTTGTCCCGTCCAGGTGTTTTCCAAAGGCTGAGTGCTTACCAAAAAGTGAGTACTTGATCGTGGCGGGTGCGCATGTTGGGCTGTCCTTATGGTCACCGAGTACAGCAG
>NZ_DASYZI010000399.1:0-7838 GCF_035946395.1 Actinocrinis sp. | reverse complement strand
GCCGCGCAGCAGATCGCCGCCAGCCTGGGCGCCACCGCCGTCGCGGACTCGTCCGTACCCGCCGGTCACATCCACATCTACCTCGGCGCCGGATTCACCCCGCCCGCAGGCACCGGGTCCGGCAGCGGATCCGGCACGGGCGCAGGCTCGTCGAACTCTCGGGCATCAGGGTCCACCACTTCGACCGGCGCGACTCCCAACATCCCGTTCCAGGGCAAGGCGGTACAGGCCGGCGGCATCCCCTGCGTCAACTAGGGGTGTTCGAGTTGTGGGGCCGGGGGCGCTGTGCCCTGATCCGGCCCCACAGCTCAAACGCCTCCTGACGCCGGCTCGTTCGAGCGGGTGAGTGATCAGTGATCGCATCGCTCGATCCCGCCAGCCAACCGTTCGGGAAGCCGGCGTAGGCGACCCGCCCTGTAAGAGCCGTTCATTCGTCGTCGACAGATATCAGATTGCCGACATAGTCGGCAGCGGATGTGTCGCCGACGGCCTCGATGCCGTGTAGCGGCATGACGACTGCGCAGCCGGACGCGAGGAGACCGGCATCGGTCTCCAGGTCGAGCAAGGCTGTGTCGCTCTCGCGTCGGATTGCCCGACCGGACTGCCCGACCCGTTGTCCGAAGACGACCGCTTCGACAGCACCCTGTACGAATACGAAGATGCCGCCCGACCTGCGCGGATGACGTCCTCGGCAAGGACAGGGCGCACGGCGGCGCACAGCGGAGACAACGGAATCGGGATTCCGGTTGTGCTAGGCTCCGCCGGAATCCAGGTTCCGCTTCTCGGAGGTCGACCAGTGCCAGCTGTCGGCGCACGTTCCCACTACCAGGTCACCTTCACGGTGCTCGCCGCCGCCGTGGCGGCCTACGCCCTGTTGCAGTCGCTGGTCGTCCCGGTGCTCACGACGGTCCAGGAGCAGCTGCACACGACGCAGAGCACTGCGACGTGGGCGCTGACCGGCTATCTGCTCTCCGCCTCGGTCTTCACCCCGATCATGGGGCGGATCGGCGACATGTGGGGCAAGAAGCGGATGTTCGTGGCGACGCTGGCGGCGCTCGCGCTCGGCTCGCTGCTGGCCGCCGTCGCCACCAGCATCGGCCTGATGATCGCGGCCCGGGTGATCCAGGGCATCGGCGGCGGCGTGCTGCCGCTGGCCTTCGGCATCATCCGCGACGAGTTCCCGCGCGAGAAGGTGGCCGGGGCGGTCGGCGTGATCGCCTCACTGGCCGCGATCGGCGGCGGGCTGGGGATCGTGCTGGCCGGGCCGATCGTGGACTCGCTCGGCTATCCCTGGCTGTTCTGGCTGCCGATGATCCTGACCCTCGCCGCGGTGGCCGCGGCCGTCGTCTTCGTGCCCGAGTCCCCGATACGCACGCCGGGCCGGCTCAGCTGGACCCCGGCGCTGCTGCTGTCGGCTTGGCTGGTGGCGCTGCTGGTGCCGCTGAGCGAGGCCACGGAATGGGGCTGGGGCTCCGGCCGGGTGATCGGCCTGCTGGTCGCCTCGGTGTTGCTGGCCGCCGCCTGGATCATGGCCGAGAACCGGGCGGGGACCCCGCTGATCGACATGCGGATGATGCGACAGCCCGCAGTGTGGACCACGAACCTAGTGGCCCTGCTGATCGGCATCGGGATGTACGCGACCTTCGCGTTCCTGCCGGAGTTCGTGCAGACCCCGAGGGTCGCGGGCTACGGCTTCGGGGCCAGCATCACCCAGTCCGGGTTGCTGCTGCTGCCCTCCAGCATCACGATGTTCCCGGTCGGCATGGTCGCGGGGCGGCTCGCGCGGCGGCTGGGTGGCAAGGCCCTGATCGTGGCCGGCAGCCTCATCGGCGTGGTCTCGATGGCGATCCTGGCGTTCGCGCACGACCAGAAGTGGGAACTGTACCTGTCCACGGCGATCATGGGCGTGGGCTTCGGCCTGGCGTTCTCGGCGATGTCGGCCCTGATCGTGGAGGTGGTGCCGGTCGAGCAGACCGGCGTGGCCAGCGGCATGAACGCCAACATCCGCACCATCGGCGGCAGTATCGGCTCGGCGCTGATGGCGAGCATCGTCACCGCGCAGCTCGGCGCTTCCGGGCTGCCGAAGGAGTCCGGCTACACCATCGGCTTCGCGATGCTCGCCGGCTGCCTGGTGCTGGCCGCCCTCGCCGGGCTGCTGATCCCCTCCGCCCTGCGCGGGCGCCGCCCTAGTGACGAGGAGCCCGAGCACGCCGAACTCGCCGTCCTGGCCGGCGGCACCGTCGTCGGCGACAAGAGCGAGTAACCTCCGCCGCAACGCGGTGTAGCAACGGTACTCACCGTGCGTACCACAGGAAGGGACGGCGCCGTATGACCACAGCCAGCGCCACAGCCGCAGCTACAGTCACCGTCGCAGCGGCCACCGGTACCGCCAACCTCGCCGGTGGTACCGGCGCCATCGCCGCCCAGGCTCGTCGTCCGCGGCGCGATGCCGCGCGCAACCACCAGCGGGTCCTCGACGCGGCGCGCGAGCTGCTCGGGGAACTGGGAGCCGAAGCGGGCATGGAGCAGATCGCGGCGCGCGCGGGAGTCGGGGTGGGCACCGTGTACCGGCGCTTCCCGAGTAAGGACTCGCTGATCGAGGAGTTGGTCTCGCTGGTCTCCGCGGAACTGATCGAGGTCGGCGAGCGGGCGCTGGAGCAGGACGACGGCAGCGGCCTGGAGACGTTCCTGCGCGCGATCGGCCGCTCACTCGCGGAACACCGGCGGTGGGCCGGCCTGCTGCTGCCGCGCGAGACACGCGCGAAGTGCAGTTCCACGCAGGTGCGCGCGCAGCTCGGCAAGCTGCTGGACAACGCCCACCGCGCGGGCACCATCTCCGCGCAGGTGCGTCCGGGCGACGTGATGGCCCTGGTGTGGAGCATGCGGGGCCTGATCGAGGCATGCGGGGACGTTGCCCCGGACGCCTGGCAGCGCTACCTCGACATCCATCTGACCGGCTTTCGCTCCCCGGGGCCGCTGAGCACGACTCCCGCGATCGCGCCGGACCAGCTGCACGAGCTTCCCGCGTCGCGTTCCACCGCATAGTGCCTGTCCGTGAGATCGAAGCCGTCGCCAACACACTCAACGGCCGGCCGCGCATGACACTCGGATGGAAGACTCCTGCCGAAGCACTCAACGAGCAGCTGCTGTCGGCATCAGACACCGGATATTGCCACGACCGATTTGAACCCAGCCAGTACCACCCGAAGGCCCACCGCAACGCGCTGCGGCGCATGGACATCCGCGGGAACACCGGTCGCACCGGATCGTGCCTCGACGGCGCCGTCGAGGAATCCTTCTTCGCCACGATCAAGGCGGAACCCCTCGCGCACGCGAATGCACGCCGCCGCCTGCCTGTGCGCAGGCCATGTAGATCATCAGCTCGCTGACTAGGCGAGGGCTCCGTTGACCGTGTTGAGTACGGGCTGACGGGTACGGAAGGCCTCTTCGACGATGTCGGCGGCGCGGCCGACCGAGTCCATGTTCTTGATCGTATCCTGGTAGTGCTGGGCGTTCTCACGGTACGACGGGTTCGAGAGCACCGTCTGGATCGCCGCGCGCAGCCGTCGGGGGTTGATCTTGGTGACCGGCACGAACTCGGCCACGCCGTGGTACTTCGCACGCGCCGCGACACCGGGATTGTCGAAGGTGACCGGCACCAGCACCATCGGCACGCCGTGCGCCATCGAGTCCATCAGGGTATTCATCCCGCCGGGGCCGATGTACAGTGTCGCGCGCTTGAGCAGGTCCAGTTGTGGCGCGTAGTCCACGATGACCGGGTCTCCGGGGAAATCAGCGGGGATCCGCGCGCCCTTGTGCCCGAGAGTGATCACCAGCTGCACGTCCAGACCGACGCAGGCCTCGGCGATGGTGCGGAAGACTGACTCCTGCCGGTTCTGTAGCGTGCCCATCGACGCGTAGATCAGCGGACGTCCGTCCAGCCGCTCCCAGGGGAACGGGATCGGCTCGGAGCCCTGCTGCTCGTCGTGCAGCGGACCGGTGTGGTGAAGGCACTGCGGCGAGAACTTGCGCGGGAAGTCGAACGACGCCGGAACCTGGGCGATCTGCGCGAGCTTGGAGAAGGTCTCGTCGGTGGGGATCGGCTTCAGGCCCCATTCGGCCCGCGCGCGGTAAACGTTCTTTGTGATCGGATTCTCAACCCTGTACCTGATCTGGTAGGCGATCTTGTTGCGCACCCGCGCCGGGGTCGAGTCCTTGTAGGGCCAGAACATCGTCCATGGGGGCACGCCCTGGTCAGAGTTCATCGGCAGCAGGCTGCACAGGCTGACGAACGGAATGTCGAGCAGCTCGGCGACCCCGGCTCCGAGCACGACGAGTTGGTCGACGACCATGGCGTCCACGCCGCTCTTCCGCACGGCGTCCGGCAACTCGTTGCCGTGCACGGTCGCCTGCTGCGCCAGGTCGCGGATGATGTAACGCATTGCGCGAAGCCCGTTGAGCTTCCCCTGCTCGTCGGTGAACTTCTCCAGGGAGCCGATCGGGAATTCGCGGGCGCCCACGGTGATGAATTCGAGCTCGTTGGCGAGCACCTCCTCCTCGGCATCAGGAGTCGAAATCACCGATGCTCGGTGCCCGCGGCGCTGCAACTCACGACCGAGTGTGATCATCGGGCGAACGTGCCCGGTGTATGCGGGGGTAAGCAGACCGACGTGAGACATGGAATTCTCCACGGTGAAGTGCGAGGCAGGAGTGTCAGGCACGAGATGGCGGTGGTGGGCACGGGTGCAGGTGCTATCTGGTCGGATCGCTTGAGTGTCGCCGCACCGCAGGGTACTGCGGTACTCAAGCGTGCTTACTCATCGTGCCCGAGAGACTGTTACGCCGACTCCCTCCAAATTGCCTACTGAAGCTTGAACTCGCGATACCGTGTTCGGCTGACGGCTCGTCAGTTTCGCGGTGATCCATCTGGATGAGGCATCCGCAAAGCGATGGGCCTGACAGTCAAACGGCGACGTTGCGCGAGACTTGAATTACCCTGTTTGTCCGTATTCAATTTAGCGGAGCGCATCGGACGCCGGTGGCGCGGCTGAACGTATCCAGCGCCTGCTGGTGGTGCCGCTGGTCCCGTTTGCGGGTGCGCATGAACTGGATTTGTCCCGCAAGACGTCGCGGCGCGGGATACCAGCGGTCGAGGTCGAGGCCGTTCTGTTGGAAGACTCTTACGGGAACCCGGTCGAACATGACGCTGAGGTTGTGCATGATCAGCGTGGCCGCGACGGCGGTGAGAGCCTCCGGCGCAGCGCGGCGCAGACCGTAGAAGTCCAGTTCATACAGCGGTGCGTCGACGAGGCGGTCCAGGAAGAACAAGTGGGGTAGGAAGTAAGCCGACAAGGTGCTCAGCGGGAACAACACCATCGACGTCGGGTTGATTGACAGTACGCGGCCGGTGCGCGATATGTACGGCGTGTGTACGGTGTCGCGGGGCGCGAAGTGGCCGCTACAGTTCACCACCCAACTGCCGGCGTCGATCGGCTGTCGTTTGCCGCTGCGCAGAACCATGGCGGGACCGAACGGGTCGTCGACGATGTCCAGGACGTGGTCGCTTATCAGTTCGCTAAGTCCGGCTCGGACGCTCGCCGCTTCTGCCGGCGAGAGAAATCCATAAATGGTGTGTGGTGCGGGTTCCACCAACGAGATGTTCCCTTGGGTTCGAGTCCACTGGGTGACCGCGTCGGTGTTTGTGCCGTCGAAGTGCCGTGCGATTTCGGTGATGTAGGCGAGGAATCGGGTGCCGGACGTCCAGCGGCTGGATCCGGTTGGAAAGAGTTGGTCGCGATTGAAGAAATGCGTGCCCGTGCCGGCGATCATTCCCACGAAGCGTTGGGGCTTGGCTTCCAGCAGCGCGTTTGCGGTGTCCACCGCGGTCTTGCCGCCGCCGATCACCCAGACCGCAGTTGCGTCCCCGTCACTCAGGAGGCCCGCGTCGGCCAGATGCTGCGGCGCTATCGAGCGCACCTGTGTGCTGGAGACCTTGAGCGGGGTGTTGATCTCGAAGTCGTAGCCGCGGGCGTCGATGAGCCGTTCGGCGGTGAACGTGTGGGTGGCGCCGTCGGGGTCGGCCGCGGTGATGGACACTGTCGCGGCGTCCTCGACGTGGGACTCGAACGTCCAGCCCCACCGGACGTCGATGTCGAGACGCTTGCGGGCCGTGTCGAAGCAGTGGCCCAGGTGGGTCAGGACTTCATCGCGGGTGGCGAGGTGCTCCGGCGGCTTGTCCAGCTTCCATCGCAGGTTGCCGGGCGTGAACATCCGGTGTGGCTGGTGCAGACGGACATGGGGATAAACATCGTTCCACATCCCGCCCGGCCGCTGATGCTTGTCCAGTAGCAGAACCCGGGCTCCTGCCGGCAGGTACCGACTGGCGCTGTACATCGCGTTGGCGCCGGCCATGCCTGCGCCGACGATGCACAGATCGTAACGGCTCGACGCTGCGGTCGGTACTGGCTTCACGGGCGGACTCCTCCAGAGCTACGACGGGAGCAAGTAACCTGGCCAGAATGGAATGGTGGGTTGTCGACCACCGGGTTCTCACCATCCCAGCGGATCATTCAGATGTGTTCTTCGTCAGTGCTCTGATCAATAAAACTGTCAGTCACGTCCACCGTAATGATGTAAGGCAGCTGATTTATCTCTGGTCGTTAGCTCATGCGGTGAGCGGCGCCGGGGCTGACTGCGGGCCGACTGCGGTGCCGGAACGTCCCCGGCGCGGACCTTACCGATCAGGGATGAAGAAGGCTCCAGCGGCGCTACGCGGCGGGCCGGCTGACGTCGAACACTGATGTGACCTCCACCGGGGGGCTTACACTCACACCTGCAACAAGGGAACCGGCCCGAATATAAACCGGCAACTATTTTGCTCTACAGCCTGTTGAGGATTACACAGAACGCTGAGATGCGCAAGACCGTGGCCCGCACCCGTACAGCAACATCGGGATCTTCGCCTGGCCGCGACGCGATCCCGTGCCTGGTCGGCGCGGTGCTCGCCGACCGTTCCGACGAGTGGACCGAAGCACGCTGGTATATGGGTATCGAGGTCCTGGCCAACTGCCGCGCCGCCGCACTCGCTCACACGATCGAGGAAAATCGGCCCGCAGCCAGCCCTGACACCCTCAACGCATAAACCACCGGTGACGGAATCAACCGGTGGCCCTACACCATCGCAGCGGACGTGACCTACAGTTTGCTAAACAGGGCACTGACGAAGAAGGCATCCGAACAATCCGGGTGGAACGATGAGGGCCGCTGGTCGACTACCCACCATTGCGGTCTGACCATGTTATTTGCTCTTGGTGCACCGCCCTGGCGAGTTCGGGCAATGTGACACGCGAGGTGCGCGCCGTAGGTTCCAGGAGCTGAATGATCAAATATTCGACTCTTGTCGATAATAAAGAACGCTCCTTCAGTGAAGATCGACAGGGCGGACTCTGCCCGTGAGAGCGGCCTCGTGTCGGCTTCTCATCGAGTCACTGCCTGACGGGGAAGGATGAAAGCTGATGGCTGACACTCGCGTACTGGTCACCTGCGCCGGGGGGAAGATCGGCAACGCGGTCGCCCTGCAACTGCTGGAGCAGGGCATCGCGACCCGCGCCCTGGTCCACCGCGAGGACCAGCGCAGCAACCACCTGCGGGAACGCGGCGCACAGGTCGTGATCGCCAACATGATGGACTACCAGCAAGTCCAGGACGTCATGACCGGCATCAACCGCATCTACTTCCACCCCATCTTCGACCCCCACGCCCTGGACAGCACGGTCATCTTCGCCATCGCCGCCCGCAAAGCACGCGTGGAAGCCATCGTCCAAATGGGCCAATGGCTC
>NZ_DASYZI010000398.1:0-23791 GCF_035946395.1 Actinocrinis sp. | reverse complement strand
GTCCAGGACGTCATGACCGGCATCAACCGCATC
The DNA here is from genome assembly GCF_035946395.1 of Actinocrinis sp. NCBI lineage: Bacteria > Bacillati > Actinomycetota > Actinomycetes > Catenulisporales > Actinospicaceae > Actinocrinis > Actinocrinis sp. Next base: position 23,758 of record NZ_DASYZI010000398.1, on the reverse strand, counting down.
TACTTCCACCCCATCTTCGACCCCCACGCCCTGGACAGCACGGTCATCTTCGCCATCGCCGCCCGCAAAGCACGCGTGGAAGCCATCGTCCAAATGGGCCAATGGCTCGCCAGCCCCGACCACCACTCCCTCGGCACCCGCCAAGCCTGGCTCTCCGACCGACTCTTCCGCCTCCTCCCCGACACCGCCCACACCGCCGTCATCCCCGGCTACTTCGCCGACAACTACCTCCAACTCATCCCCCTGGCCTCCCAACTCGGCCTCTTCCCCTTCCCCACCGGCGCCGGCCGCAACGCACCCCCCTCCAACGAAGACATCGCCCGCGTCGCCGTCGCCGCACTCCTGAGCCCCCACCAACACGACCGCCAGGCCTACCGCCCCACCGGCCCCACCCTGCTGGACGCCAAAGACATCGCCGCCGCCATGGGCGAAGCACTCGGCCGCAAAGTCACCCACATCGACGCCCCCATCTGGCTGTTCATGAAAGCCGTACGACTCAGCGCCAAACGCCTCGGCGCCGACCTGTTCTACCAATCCAGCCTGCGCCACACCCTGCCCGAACAAAAACTCGGCAGCTGGGCACACGGCGCCCCCACCACCCACGTCCGCGACGTCACCGGCACCGAACCCGAAGACTTCCTGACCATCGCCCGCCGCTACGCCCAAAACCCCCTCGCCCAACGCACCCCCACCAACTTCATCCGCCAGTTCAGCGAATTCATGGCCACCCCATTCATCCCCCAACACCGCCTCGACAGATTCGACCGCAAACAACAACACCCCCGCACCGCACACCCCCTGTTCGCCGGCCAATCCAACACCTGGCGCAACGAAATGAACACCTGGTGGGGCCGCAAAACCATGGACGACACGGACCAGTCAAGTGCCAGCAAGGAAGTCACGGTAAACACCGGCTGACTCAAGCCTCTGATACTCGGAAATCGGATTCGGGCCGCGGTCCGTTACCTTATGTCACAATTCAGTGATCTGATATTCGCTGGTGATCACTCCGAGAATCGGTCTCAGACGGACTCAAGCAGCAGCCAGATCGATCACGGTGGCGAGCCGGCGGTCGGGATCGTCTTCGGGCACCGCTGGCCGGCTCACCGCCGATCGTCTTCGATAGCTGACGAACAGACCGGCGAGAGTCGGTAGGCTGTTAGGGCTGGGGAGGGGCAGGCTCCGTCGGGATCGATGAGAACGGCGCAGTTCGCATGGTGGGAGAGAACGGCCAGACGGTGCCGGAGCGGGCGGCGCCAAGTTTCGACGTGTTGGTGGCAGACCTTCAGACGCTGCGGCAGTCCGGCCTGGTCGAGTTGCGGCGGCTCGGGCTGACCGTCCTGTGCGGCACTCCGGTAGCGGTGGAACAGGCGCTGCGCGCGGCGGTGGGTGCCCTGGGGTCGGGACGGCTCGGCACGGCAGCGCAGTACACCTTCGGGCTGGCGCAGGGGACGCGGGATTGGCCGGCTCAGGACCGTAGGCGGCGGGCGGCACAGGAGTACGGGCTGAGCGTGGAGCGATTCCGCAGGCAGCAGGAGCGGATCGTACTGGAGCAGGTCGCCGAGCAGATTCTCGCCTTCGGGCTCGGCGAGGCCGGAACGCCGGGACCCGACGCCGCGGCAAGTACCGAGACGCATCGCGACCAGTGGCCTGAGCCGGTGAACGCGGCTGAGCCGACCGAGGCGGCGGCCACGGAGAACGAAGCGACAGCGGGAGACGAATTCGAGTTCGAGGTCACCGTGGGCGCGGCGCGGGAGACGATGTTCGTCCACGTGCTGCCGATCGAATTGACGCGCGACATCGACGTCCTGGTCGGCACGTCGAACGTGTACTTCGAGATCTCCCGCATCTTCGGCGGCACGGTGAGCGCAGGGCTGCGGCGAGCGGCCGCGCGCACCGATCCCGCCGGCCGCATCGTGGACGACGTGGTCCAGCGGGAGCTTGCCGCCTGGGTGGCCGAGCACGGTGGCCCGGGGACCGCAGCACCGCCGGGGACCGTGGCTCCGACCGGCCCCGGGGCACTGGCGGAGCGCGGCGTGCGGCGCATTTACCATGCGGCGGTCGCGGTACCAGTTGACGCGGGAACCCGTTACGTCGTGGACGACGCGTCGATCGTCCGGGCAGTGCACGCGGTGTTCGCGACGGCGGTGCTCGAACGCGACCAGTTCGATCCCCCGCTCACCTCGCTCTGCTTCCCGCTGATCGGCGCAGGACGCGGCGGGCTGCCGCCGGACCGGAGCATCAGGATGCTGTGGCTCGCGCTGCGGGAGGAACTGCGCCGGGATTCCTCGTGGCAGGTACACGTCGCGTTGCGGGACAGCACGGTCGCCACCAGGTTGATCCAATACATCACCGCGGGCGGGGCCCGGCTGATCGGCTGAGTCCTGTCGGCGATGGCGTACTTCGCCGCCGCCGACAGGACTCAGGTGGAGGGCACACCCTGCCTGGTATCCCGCGCCGGAAGTCTGCCGCAGAAATCGGTCCCACGCGGTTGATCAAACGCAGTCCGCCTGGCTGCGTTGTCGCAGCGCCCTCACAGCAGTGCCCTCATGCGGCAGTGCCCTCAAACTCGATCGTTTGAGGGCACTGCTGCGCCTTGCCGGCCGGGTGCGGATGACCGATTTCTCATGCACCGGACTTCTGGCGTGGGACACCAGTTTCAGGCCGTACTTCTGACCGCGGCGCTTCGGCGGTCCCCTCCGCCGCCGACAACGCCGCGGCCGGCTCGAACCTCTCGCAGACGGCCTTCCACCGTGTTCGCGCCCGCTGCGCCAGCGGCGCCGGGATGAGTGGATCGGCCCAGTTCCGGCCGATGAGCCGCAGCGGGCCGGTCACGTACTGCGCGGCGAGCGTCGGCAGGGTGGCGAACTGCGCCGAACGCTCCGCTTCGGCGCAGCGGAGCGCGGCCGGGCCTGCCGGGTACCGCGACCGCCATACTCCGAAGCCGGGGATGCGGCCCATCCGGGAAACCAGACCTCGGTAAAGTTCCCGGGCCTCGGCACCGCGGCCGGCGATCGTGCACTCCGCGGCCGCCAGGATCTCGCTCGACATGGCGTACGCCTCGGCCACGAGCAGGCCGGAGCCGAACTCGATCGCCGACGGGGACCAGAGCGTCGCAGCGTCCTGGCTCGCCAGCGCGGCGAGATGGTCCAGATGGGCACCGTTGTGCAGCCCTTGGCGAACTCGTTGACGCACCGTGGCCTCGACTCCGCCAACCGGACGAATCAACACGATGTTCTGCGCATCGGCAACTGGCAAGCGCATCCACGCACGGCGCACCAACTCGGCCGGAACGGCGGCAGACAGCACGGAGTACCAGCGGCGTGTGCCCGCGCTGGCGCGGAATCGTTCACCCCAGCGCAGGTGATCGGCCGTCGTCGCCCAGGCAGGCGGCTCGGCGGCCGATCCCCCGCCCCCGGGCAGCCGCGACAGCGCGCTGTCAAGGCCGTCGCAATACTCCGCGAGAACGACGCAGGCACGGGCGACCGCTTCCGGCAGCGGCGCGGTCCCGGCGGCGGCCGACGGCGCACCGTGATAGCAGCCGGGCAGTTCCCCGCCCAGGGATCGCAGGGCACGCAAACGAGGCGCGAAGGGGCCGGAGCAGGCGACCTGCGAGGCCTGGATCACTTCATCGAGGCCTTGGAAGGCATCACCGCCGCCGAGCGCGGCGCAACCGAGCGCGACTTCCGCCCAACCGCGCACCGCCCAGTCCGCGGCCTCGCGCCCCGAGGCCGGGACCCGGCACGCGGCCTCGGCGGCCTCCCGGCTCCAGGCGTACCGCATGTCCGAGTCGGCGACGGCATCGTTACGCAGCAAGACGGTCACGCCGACTCCCACAGGCGGACGCGCAGCAACAGGCGGCGCGGGTCGGAGAAAGCCGTCCGCGCGTGCATGACCCGGTGGTTGTCGATGACGAGCACATCTGCGGGTTCGAGAGCGAGACTGACACTGCCCGCCGCGTGCTCGAAGGCCGCGTCGATGCGCGTCGCCATGTCGGGCGGCAGCTGCGCAGGCGGTTCGAGGTTGTCGCTGCGCCAGCGAATACGCCCGCCACCGGCCAAGGCCGCGGTCGGGGCCGACAGCGCGGTAGCGGTAGTCGCGGCGAACGCGGCCGGCAGCTGCCAACGCCAGATCGGAAGGCACAGCGCGGCGAGCAGTTCCGGGCCATCGCCGCGCTCCTGCAACGCGGCCACGGCCGCGTCATATCTCAATAGTCTGGTCTCGCCGCCATCCGCGGCGGGGCGCACGCCGAAGAGACAGACGTAATCCTCGGGCTCCGCGTGGTACTGCGCGTCGGTGTGGAAACCCGTGGGACCCGTTCTCGCCGAGAGGGTCGCCGCCGGAGGCTCGGGGACCGGCGCCACCGGCCAGAGCGCCCGGCCGCCATCGCGCGCGGACGGGACCCCGAAGCAGGACGCGAAGTCGAGCACCATGCGCTCGCCGGGAACCCCGTGCCGCAGGAACGGCACGCCGCGGATCAACGTCCAACCGCGCTCTGCCAGCTCCTGCCGGGACTCGTCCAGCAGCGTCGGCAGCCGTTCGGGACGGCAGCCGGAGCCGGCGTGCGGACCTGGGTGTCGGAGTGAGGACATGGGCTGCCTCCCGGGACTGCGGCGGAGCGATCTGCTCCCGCTGCTTCCAGCCAAGCAGCCGCGCCGGGCGCACCACGGCTCTCACCCGGTCGAATGCCGGTTACAGGGTGGTCGATCCCGGCCCCGCAGGCTCCAAGAGGGCGTCTTGCTTGGTTTTGGGGCAAACGTCACGAAGAATATGCGTTCTATGTTTGGAATGTCGGGTACGGCACAGCGAATGGGCCTGGCGGCGTTGCCGAAACGTTCGCAGACAACCCAGTCTGCGAACGTTTCGGCGCCTTGCCAGGCCCGCCGCCAGGCCCACGTGGCTCAGTCCTCGTCCCAGTCGACTTCGTCAGGAGCGCTGCGAAGGCCGAGCGCATCGGCGATGCGGCGCGCCCGCGCGCGTAGCGGATGGCCACGCTCGATGGCCGGCCGGCCGTGGTCGAGCACGCGTTCGTTCAGGACCGCCGCGACGTGGCGCGTTGCCGCTGTGAAATCCCCGTCGCGCAACAGGCGCTCAGCCTGGTCGAGACCTGCCTCAAGGAGCAGCGGGTGAGTCGGTTCGAGTGCACCGTCCGCCTCCTTGACCAAGTCCGCGTACAGCGAGGACGCCGGGCTCGATTCGCCCAACGCGTCTATCGCATGGGCCTGCCACATACGCGCGGCGGCACGCGCCGGGCCCGGCAGCTGCGCGCCGGCCGCCAGTAAGGCGGCGAAGACGGCATGCGCTGACGCCGGATCGCCGGATCGCAGCAGGACGACGCCGCGGGTCTGCTCAAGCTCGGTCGCGATCGTGCCGGGTGGCTCCCCGTTCGAACGCTGATCGAGTTCCTGCCGCGCCGCCGCGAGCACTTCGACGGCCTTCCCGTGCCGGCCAGCCAGGCTGTGTGCCCACGCGAGCAGTCCGCGAGCCCGGGCCACCGCGCCGAACGCGACTCGGTCCGCGCACCACGCCAGCATCTCGTCATCCGGGATCAACGCGACCGCGGCTTCGTGGTCGCCGACCGCGAGGACGGCGCGGGCCAGCCGGAGCCGGTCGAGGAGGCCGTGCAGGTTGATGGAGACCCGGTGCGTGTCCTCGTTGTGCGTGGAAAGCACGGCTTCGAGGCGGTGACGCGCTTCGAGCGGATGTCCGGCCTCGATCAGCGCCTCCCCCAGGATGCTGCCGAGCCGGACCGCCGCCGCGTCGTCACGCTCGTCCTCGCACTCGCGCAGCAACGCCTGGACGCGGACCACGGCGTCGACCGGGCGGCCCGACCACGCCGCGAGCTTGGCCCCGAGTTCGGCGGTGAGCAGGTAGCGGCGCCATACTGCGGCCCGCTCGCGTGCATCGCCCTGCACCGACTGCGCCGCCTCCCACCTCGCGCAACGGAAGGCGAATGCCTGTTCGCAGAACGCCACGGCGCCGGTGCGGTCACCGTTCTCCATCGCGGCCTCGGCCAGGTTGTGTTCGGCGCGAGCCTGAAGCGAGGCGCCGGCCTCGGCATCGGCCAGCGCGATCAACGCACTGACCGAATGTGACAGTTCGAAGGCTGAGCGCGCTTGCCGCGCCTCGCCGTAACGCAGCAGGGCAAGGCCGTGTCGGCTGGCGGCATCGGACAGATCGAGCCGAACCGCAGATTGTTCCGGTTCTGCCATGGACGGTTCGAGCATGCCCTGTAACTCGGCGACGCGCATGGCGCCCTCGCCGATCGCGCGCGCGTGCAGTGTGTCCGCGGCCAGCAAAACCCTGATGAGCTCGCCACGCGCGGTCGGCACCGCGTGCGCGTCCCGCCCCCCGCGCCTGCCCGCCGAGCGCACCGCTCGTTCGGCCGCGCTCAGTTCGCGGATCCAGAGCCCGGCGGCGGCGACCAGTTCGCGCTCGAACCAGTAGGCGGCGAATCCGGCGGCGACTCGCTCGGTCGGCCCGTCCGGTGTACCGCTCAGCCCGCGGAAGACCAGATCGGACAGCGCGGTGGCCTGCGCCGCGGCCGCTTCGGCGCCGAGCGGCGCCACGCTGCGCGCGGCCCCCAGCAGCACCGGGGCGAGGAAGTCCGCGTACACGGCGCAGCGGCCGTCGAACGCCGCCCGCGCGAGACGGCCCCATGACGAATCAGGCCACTGTGCCGGTTCCTCGCGCCGCCGGCCCGCCTTCTCCGAGGTCGCGATGTCGCCGATTCCGGCCAGCACCTGCGTCAGGAGAAAGCGTTCGGCCCGGTGGAACCGGACAATGTGCTCAAGCGCGAAGGTGACCGTGTCGAGCGCGTCGGTCATCGAGGCGACGTCCGTGAGCGTCTCGCGTTCGGGCAGCCGAGCCAGATACGCGTCCCAGGCGTCCCGCGCGCCGAACGCGACGAGGACTCGCCGGCTGCGCACTTCGTTGTACAGCCACACGGCGCTGCGAGCGCCTTCCGAGGAGCGTCGGTCGGCGGCACCGCCCAAACGCACCATCGCCGCCACGTCCTGAGTACGAATCTTGCGGTACTCGGCGGACCGCAGCGCCTGCGCCGCGGCAGTCGCGATGGCGGCGAAACGCCGCTCCTGGGCTGTCGTCTCTTCCATCCCCCGATGCCTCACGATAAGAGTTGAGAAAACTTCTTCGAAGCGATATTAGTGTATCTGACACTCGTTCAGTGCGGGCCGCACGTGATCATGGGTGATGCCGGGTTGGCCGATTCCCCGGACAGGTGCGAGAAACCTAACTAACATTCAGAATGCGGAACTCACTGCCGGAGTCCGCAGCAGGGGGGCAGGGTGTGGGGATCAACCAGGCCTTAGCGGCCTTGGAAGCGACCTGGGACGACGTGAGGCGAACAGTCGATCCCGGTGTGTTCGAGAGCCTTGAGCGCTTCACAGTCCATTTACACGATGCCGCGATCGGCGGTGACACGAAGAGCCGGAGTAAGAACGCGTACGCGATCGCCGACCTGCTGTCGGCGGCGCTGCCTCCGGATCATCCGTTCGTGGTCGCACTGGAGAGCGAGGACACCCGTTTCGTCAACACGTCGGCCGACCAGCGTTCCATCGCCGAGCGCCTCTTCACGCGCCTGAGCGGCGAACCGCCACATGATTCTCAATCCTCTGCCACTGAACGTTCCGCCGCGGAGGCCGTCGCGGCGGAAGCGGAACGCAGGCTCGCTCAGACCGCCTGCGTGCTGGTGAAGCAGTTGCGCTCGGAAGAGATCGAAGCGTCCGGCGACAGGCTCATCAGCCTCGGTCCGGACGGCCGGCTGCCCCGCTTCCAGTTCGACGCGGCGCTGCATCCCCGTCCCGTCGTGCTGACCGTCAACGCGATACTCGACGCGCACGGCGATCCGTGGGGCGTGGCCGACTGGTGGCTCGGCGAGAACGCCTGGCTCGGCGCGGCTCCGGCCGCACTGCTCGGCGCCGTCGAGGACGGCGTGTTGGTGGACGCCGCCGAAGCAGAACTCGGAGAGGCGTGACCGATGCCCCACTACGCTCCTCCGGAAAACTACCGGGGCACACCCAGCCGCGTCGACCTGCGCGCGGGCACAGAACTGTGGCGAGTGCACTCGCGCGACTACCATCCCTGCGCTTTCAATCCGCGCCTGGCCGACACGCATTTCGGCGGAGGCCGCTTCGACGGCACCAAGGACGATCCTTACGCCTACATGTACGCGGCCTTCGACCGAGTCACGGCCGTAGCCGAGTCCTTTCTGCGCAGCCTGCCCGCCGATGACCGCGGATATCGCACTCTGCTGCGCGCGACGGTCAACCATCGCCGGCTGGCCTGCCTGCGCACCACCGCGGATCTGGCGCTGATAACACTGGAGACCACCGCAGACCTCGGTGCCGTGGGCCAGGACGAATGGCTCGTGCAGACCGAGGCCCGGGACTACGCGTTCACCCGCCGCTGGGCGCACTGGCTGCGGGAACAAGCACCGTGGGCACAGGGCATCATCTGGCGGTCGAAGCGGGAAATCGGCGCGCGCAGCCTCATCCTCTTCCACGATCGCTGCCCGTATCCCGGGGTCGAACTCTGCCGGTCGCCGGGATTCGATCTCGATGACGCGGCCGGAGCCAAGTGGCTCAACGACGTACTCGCGGACTATCGGGTGACCATCAGGCCGCCCGCGCCGGTGTAATTCACAGAGCCTCAAGGCACCGAACCGAAACTCTCACGGCCGGAAACCGGCCTGGTCGCAGCCTGGTTGAAAACAGGTTGGATCCTGACGGAACCACGAAAAACTCGAAATGCACTGTAACAATCAGACGTGGCGCGGGCGCCGTCGGCCGTAGGGAGCGGCTGCGGCGCGCGACGCGCCGTCCATCACGGACTGAAGGGGGCGGAGATGAGCGACAGTGCGCTCAACGACATCGCAAACAGCATCAACAGGTTGAGCAGATTGCAGAACGCGATGAGCGGTCTGCTGGATCGGGTCGCGGAGGACCAGGTCGAGCAGCACGGCGAGTTGCGGCAGCTGATCGGGCGGTTCGCCGAGTTCGAGCTGCGTGACGAGCGGTCGAAGAACGTGGCTCGCGCGGAGTTGCAGATCGTCGACATCCGCCAGCAGTTGCAGATCGAGTTCGGCCACTACGAAGAGCTGCGCAACATGGCCACGGGCATCGTCGAGGCCGTAGACGCGCAGGTGGTCACGCACGACACGATTCAGTCGCTCACCGAGTCGGTGATGATCACGACGCCGCGCTACTGGCTGGCCCCCGCGCTGGTCGGGCTGGCGGCCTGGTTCCGCGACGAACGGCTGCTGGCCGAGAACGCGGTGCGCGCCGCGATGCGACGGGACTCCTCGAAGACAGCGCTCTTCTACGGGTTGGTGCTGCGCCGGTACGGCCGCACCGCCGCGGCGGCGCACTGGATCCGCCGCTACGTCGAGCGGCAGGACCCGGGGGCACTGCCGCGCGAGTTCGTGGTGATCCTCGACGCCGTCGCGACCGGCGCGCTGGGCCAGGAAAGCCGGCCGATGGTGCTCGAAGCGGTCGGCGAGTGGTACGACCGGCTCGGCGCCGACCCCGCGGTGGTCGACGCGCAGGTCCTGCGCTGGCGCGACCTGATCCGGGGCCTGCGCGTCCCGGTGGATCCTCGCATCAAGGCACTGCCGGAAATCTCTCCGGACTGGGCCCGGCTGAAGGACGTGTGCGAGGGCGCGACCGTGCACGGCCGCGCGGAGCGACATCTGCGCGCCATCCTCGACGAGAAAGTCACCCCGCCGGAGGAGTTGCACGAGCGGGTCGACGCGATCCTGGACAACCTGGTCAACGAGTTCGACCAGGAGGAGGCGCCGCTGCGCCGCAAATTCGCGGAGCAGGAGTCGATCCGCGACCACAACGGCGACCTGAAGGCCGCCGCAGCCGCCACCGAGGCGGCGCGCGGTGCGCTTGAGGACACCACCGATTACCTGACGCTGCTGACCAACGCCGCCTTCTTCCCGGAGAAGTCGGGTACCTCGCCCGCCACGCGGCAGCTCGCCATCGCGCTGGCCCGCGACTGGATCGTGGCGGCCGACGTGAAACTGGCCGAGACCAACCGCGCCCTGATGCCCAAGCAGGTGACCGTGAAGCTGGAGGGCTGGACGGGGGACCTGGCCGCCGGGGCGCCCCTGGAGGGGATGGAGAAGTCGCTCCAAGCGGCGATCACCCGCAAGGCCGAGGCGGATGCCGCCAAGGTCAAGCCGGGACCCGCCTACGGCCTGGGCATCGCCGCAGCCGCCGTGTTCTTGCTGATCGCCGTCGTCACGGCGGTGCACCACGCGATCCCCGGCACTTTCATCTGCGTCCTGATCGCGGGCTTCGGCGCGTTCGCGGCGGTGAACGCCGTGCGCGGCGTCGTGCCGAAGCAGCAGGAGATCCGCGAGAAGGCCCGCAAACGCGCGTTCGCCGCAGTCAGGACGCTGCGTCAGGCCTCCGCCGAATACACGGACCTGATGACCGCCTGGCAGACCGACGACGAGAAGTCCGCGCCGCTGACCGACTACCTCAGCGAGCTGAAGGTGACCGCCGTGCTGAGCCGTTCTCCCGACCAGATCCGCGAGGTGATGAAGTGACCGCAGAGACGTCGTCCGGCCCGCTGCCCGGCAGCGCGTCCGACCCGAGCACCGCCGCCGCCGCCGTGAACACACGGTCCGAAGCCTCCGGGCTCGCGGACGGCAACGGTCGGCGGATCGCGCTCGAACCGCCGGCCTGGGACCTGATGCCCCCGGTGGAGACCGAGACCGTGCGCCGCTTCCGGCCCTCATGAGCGAGACCATCCCGGACAGCCCGTATGCGGCCTGGATCGCGTGGATCGACGGCTTCGCCGCCGGGCAGACGCCGGCGGCGGCCGACAAGTTGGTCCCGCTCGGCGACCCACGCCTTGAGGGCTACGCAGCCGAGCGAATACTCGAACGCATCTCCGCAGCACTCGCCAAACGCCTGGGGCTGTGGTCGAAAACGCTGGACCGCGAGCTGGCCGCCACCTTCCGCAGGCCCGGCGCCTCGCTCGGGCCGACCCTGATCGCCGCCCGGCGCCGGCTCAACCAGGTGCGCGAGGAATTGAACGCGGCGCCGCTGACGACCGAGATCCGCGCGGACGCCCTACGGGCGACGGACGGGCTGGCCGCGAACACGCAGCGGGAACTTGAGGAGCAACTGCGCCGCATGCCGGGCGCCTCGGCCGCGCTGGCCGAGGTCCGGCGCACTGCGCTGGCCGCGCGGCCGGACCACGACGTGCGCGCCTGAGCCCTGGGCTCAGGCGCTGAAGGGGGACGAAAAAAACCATGGCGAACGAAGCCGCCACCGAGGCGGTGCTGGAGCGCTATCTCAAGGCACGCATTCCCTTCGTAACGATCCGGACCTCGGAACGGGCGCGCGCGCTGCCGATCCTCAAGCGGCTGGCTCAGCGGATGCAGCTCGACGTGGCGACGCACACGCTCACCCGCGGTGTGTACAACCTCGGCAGCGACAAACAGCTGTCCGTGGACAAGTCGCTGTGGTCCGCGATGGAGTACGCGGGCGACCAGTTCCAGAAGCGCGGCAACCTGACCTTCGTCTTCACCGACGTGCACCGGATCAGCGACGACAACGAGGAAACGCGCCAACTGCTCGACCTGATCACCGCCGCGCCCGATCGCGATTGCAGCGTGGTGGTGATCACCGCCGATCCGGTCTGGAGCGCGCTCCAGCTGCACGGCATGACGGTCACGCTCGATCCGCCCGACTTCGACGAGTTGGTGAAGCTGGTCCACGCCGTGCTCGACCCGTACCGCGGCACTGCGGGCGTCGCGTTCGACTGGGCGGAGGCCGAGTACCGGGAGGCCGCCTCGGTGCTGCGCGGCGTCTCGTACACGCAGGCGATCAACCTATTGTCAGTCCTGCTGGCCGACCGCTCGGTGACCAAGGCGGACCTGCCCAAGCTGAGCCGCGAGAAGGACGCGGTCTTCAGCGACCTGACCGGGATCGAGCGCATCGTCGTGTCCGCGGCCGACGCCGACGTCGCCGGGCTGCGCGGGCTGACCACCTGGCTGGCCCAGCGCCGCAAGCTGCTGACGATGGACCTGCGCGACCGCGGCTCGGGACCGCCGCGCGGAGTGCTGCTGATCGGCGTGCCGGGCTGCGGCAAGTCGCTGTCGGCCAAGGCCGTGTCGGTACGCTGGCAGCTGCCGCTCTACCGGCTCGACATGGCCTCGGTCCTCGGCATGTGGGTCGGGCAGTCGGAAGGCCGGCTGCGCAGCGCCCTGGAGATGGCCGACCGCGCGGCGCCGTGCGTGCTGTGGATCGACGAGATCGAGAAGGGCCTGGCCGGCTCCCGCGCCGGTAGAGACACCTCCGGGGTGTCCACCCGGATGGTCGGGCAGTTCCTGTTCTGGCTCCAGGAGTCCAAGTCCGGTGCCTTCGTGGTGGCCACCGCGAACGACATCAGCTCGTTGCCGCCGGAGCTGCTGCGGCACGGCCGCTTCGACGCGACGTTCTTCGTCGACCTGCCCGATCCGGAGGAGCGGCGCGAGATGGTGCAGCTGTACGCGGGCCGCTACCTCAAGACCGTGCTCGACGACGAACTGCTGGCGCACCTGGTGGACCTGAGCGAAGGGTTCACCGGCGCGGAGATCGACCACGCGCTGAAGGAGGTCATGCGCCTGACGCTGACCTCCGACTACAGCACCCCCTGGCGTGACCTCTACGTGCAGATGTTCAAGGGCATCGTCCCGTTCTCCAGGTCACAGCCGGAGGCTCTGGAGAGGCTGCGCAAGATGCGCGACCGCGCGATACCCGCCTCGGGCCGCCCGGTGTGGGAAGCCGCCGCGGCGAATGCGCCCGACGGCGCCGGCACAGTGTCGGACCAACCGCTCAACCTGCGGATATGACCGAGCAGAGCCTGTCCGCCGCGGAGCAGCGATGGGCTGATCGCCTTGAGAGGGCATGGGAGCTGGCGACTGGCGGCGCACTGCTCGCCGCGCTCGACGCCGCATACGCCCTGCTCGCCGAGCTGCCAGGCGACACCGCTCTCGCCGCGGGCACGCACCTGCTGATCGGACGTGTACATCTAGACCTGTCTCACGATCCGGACCGGGACGGCGAGGACCTCGACCACGCGATCACGCATCTGCGCCAAGGGCGGATGGCAGCGCTCCCGAGCGATCTCGCCGCGCTCGGCGCCGCGCTCGCCGGCCGTTACATGGACGCCGAGCCGGACAGCCCCGAGGAGGAGGCCGCGCTCGACGGCGCGATCGCGGAGCTGGAATCAGCACTCGTATTCTTGGCCGTGGAGCCGCAGGACCCGGAGCTGATCGAGGCCGGCGTCATCCTCGGCATCCTGCTGTGCGACCGCGACGAGCAGGACGGCCCGACGAGGGACGTCGAGCGCGCGCTCGACGTGCTGCGGTCCGCATTGCCCGCGTACGAAGAGCTCGACGAACACGACCCTGACATCAGGATGATGGGCTGCGCCGCCTGGGGCCGGGCGCTCGCGGACCGGATCGGCGCGAACGACGAGAGCGGCGAGCGCGGCGACCTCGACCTCGCGATCAAGCTCCTGACCGAGGTCGTGGCGGCGCAGCCGCAGGACGACCCGGTCAGCCGTTCGAACCTGACCGACCGGATGCTGCTCGCGGATCTACTGCGCCGGCGCAGTGCTCGCGACGACGAGCGCCGCGACGCGGAGCGCGGCATCGCGCTGCTGCGCCCGATCGCCGAGTCGATGCCCGCCGATCAGCCAGAGCGCGGCGAGATTCTGCACGACCTGGCCCTGCTTTACACCGTGCGCTGCGGCAGCGATCCCTCGGACGGCGATCTGGACGCGGCGATCGCAGTCGCCGAAAGCGCGCTGCCGGCCATCCCCTCCCCCTGGGGGACGCAGATCGCCGTGCTGCTGGCGGTCCAGTTCACCGATCGGGCACGCCGCCGCCACCAGCCAAACCCGGCCGCCGGAGCCGGGGAGCTGGCGGCGCTTGCTCAAGACACGGACATCAGGGCCGCCCGCGCGCTGCTCACCGAACACCTTCCGCAGCTGTCCGAGGACCACTACCTGTACCCCACCGCCCTGACGGCGATGCTGCTCGTGGCCGGCGCGACCATCGGCGAGGAGAGCAGCACGCAGGACGTCGACCGGCTCGTGGACCTCGCGCGAAAGGCGCGCGCGGCGCAGCCGGCAGGCAGCGAGGAGCACCTCGCCGCGACGAGCCTTCTCGGTGTCACGCTCGCGGACCAGGCGTGGCGCACCAGCGTGCCGCAGACGATCGACGAGGCGGTCGCAGCCCTCGAAGAGGCGGTGGCCCGCACGCCGGAGAGCTGGGAGATCAGGAACCTGCTGCGGATGAACCTGGGCTCGACGCGGGCGAGCCAGGCCGTCGAGGCGCTCGACACGCCCGCGACGCAGGCGGCTCTCGACCTCGTCGTCGAGGCCTACTCGCGACTGACGACCGGGCAGCGCGACTCCTGGATGGCCACGGACGTGCTGGGCCGCGCCTGTTTCTCGGCGACCAGCCAGGACCTGCCCGGCGTGGACACCGGCCCCGCCATCGAAATGCTTGAGCGGCATCTCGACGACGACCCGCCCGTCGACCCCCAGCGGCGCGGCGTGTGGCTCACGTATACCGGTATGGCTCTCATCTCACTGGCCTACCGCCGCAGTTCGACACCGGATCTGGACCGTGCGATCGGCCGGCTGGTCGAGGCGGTCGACCTGCTGCCTCCCGGACACAGCCACCGCTATGTCGCGATGACCCAACTCGCCAGCGCATTGGTCGCGAGATACGGGCTGAGCGGCGACGCCTCCGATCTGGAGGCCGCGCAAGGGCGATTGGACAGGGTACGCCACGAGACGCCGGCGCAGAACCGTGAACTGCTGCTGCGCATACTCGACACATTGCAGGAACACATCGACACACTGCGAGAGAGGTTCGCAGGCGAGGCCGCCGATGATCCCGCGGCGCAGCCGAGAACCGTGCCGCGCCACGAGTTCACCGGACAGGAACATCCGGGCATGTCCTCGTCGTTCGTGCCCCGGCTCAGGGCTTCCAGAGCCGCTCGGTTCCTGGTCGACAACGCCGGAACCGGCGACGCCGAAGCGACGCGTGCGGCCGTCGCGGAACTCGTCTCCGCGGCCGAGGCCCTTCCCGACAGCGCCCCGGAGCGGGCGATGTTCCTCGGTATCGCGAGCGAGACGCTGCTTGATCCGCGTCTCGTCTTCGCCGACCACGGCCTGCTGTCCGACAGCATCCAGGCCCTGCGCAAGCTGTTGCTCGGGCGGGTGTCGGACACCGCACGTTGCAATGCACTGATTCACCTGTCGCTGCTGCTCCACGCGCGCTACGGCATGGATTCTCGGGAGCTCGATCGCCGGGAGGCGGTGGACCGGGCTCGTGAAGCGCTCGAAGCCGTCAGAACCGGAAGCGTCGTCATGAACGCGGCCGCCCGGATGTGGCTGGCACTCGTGTTGCGCGAAGAGCCAGGCAGCCGCGCCGAGGCGGTGCTGGCCGGGGTCGGCGCCGTGACGGGTTTCGCGACCGAGGTCTTCCTGCAAGGCGACGCTCGCGACGCCTTGGCGCGCACCAGGTCCGTGGCCGACCAAGCCGTCATGGTCGCGGGCTGGTGCCTGGAGGACGGCGCGCCGGACCAGGCGATCACCACGCTGGAACTGGGCCGGGGCCTGCTGCTGCACGCGGCGACGACCGCGACCGACCTCGGCGACCTGCTCGAATCCGTCGGGCGCACTGACCTGGCCGTCGAATGGCGGCGCGACGCCGGCGAAGCGGCGGTCCGCTCTCAGGGCGCGATCGCGACCGCGGCGCATGAGCCCGCCTACGTCCCGTCCGCGTTGCGCAAACGCGTTCTGGACGCGCTGGCCGGACTGCCGCAGGGGAACGCCCGCCTGTTGTCCACGCCGACGGTGGACGAAATCGCCGCCGGCCTGCGGGCTGGTGGAAGGGATGCGCTGGTCTACCTGGTCGGCGCGACGCAGGACACGCCGGGGCACGCGCTGGCGGTGCTGGCCGACGGCCGGGTGCGGTCCGTCGACCTTCCCGCTCTCGACGCCGGGCCGGGTTCCGTGCTCGCCCGTTTCGCCGAGCGGCGCTTCGAGTACCGCCGCCGTTCACAGAGCACCGGCGACGGGCCGGGGACTGCCACGCCCGACGACGCGGCGGAACGCTGGCGGCAGGCGCTCGACGCCGTCAGTGCTTGGGCGTGGCCCGCCGTGGTCGCTCCGGTGCTGGAACTGGTCCAGGCACGGCACCGTGCCGCATCGGGACCGCCTTCCATCGTCCTCGTCCCGTTCGGCGAACTCGGCGCGGTGCCCTGGCACGCGGCGTGCGCCGGCCCGACCGCGGCGCAGCACGCCGCCGGACGGCCGCGTTATGCCCTCGACGACGCGGTGATCTCGTACGCGGCCTCGGCACGTCAGTTCCTTGAGACGGCCGGGCGGCCGCGCCCCGACCCGAACCGGGCGCCGCTGTTCGTGTCGAACACCTTGCACGACCTGTGGTGGGCCTCGCTGGAGACGGCGGCGATCCGGACGGCCCACTACCCGGACGCGCCCTACTTCGGTCAGATCAAGGGCTTGCCCGAGATCGAGGTCGAACCGCAGGACCTGCTGGCCAGGCTCAGCGGCGGCGCGGACGCCGAACCCGTCACGATGCTGCACGTCGCCTGCCACGGCGAGTCGGGATCCTCGCCGCTGGACTCGTGCCTGTACCTGACCGACATGGCCCGGCTTGAGACGCGGGCCGTGCTGCGCCGCGCGTTCGACCGGGCGGCGCCCGCGCCCGGCGGCCTGGTGGTGCTCGGCAGTTGCCTGAGCGACGCGAGCGAGCGCGACCACGACGAGGCCCTGACGGTCGCGACGGCGTTCGTGACCGCCGGGGCGACGAGCGTCGTCGGCACCCAGTGGGAGGCACCCGACCGCCGCAGCGCACTGCTGATGTTCATGTTCCACCACCACCTCGCCGCCGGCTCGCGCCCGGTCGACGCGCTGCGCGAAGCCCAGTTGTGGATGCTCGACCCCGGGCGCGAGGTGCCCGCCGCGATGCCCGAATACCTCGCCGCAGCCGCCCGGCGCGCGCCACAGTCGCCGTCGGACCGCCTGGACACGCTCGACGGCTGGGCCGCGTACGTCCACCACGGCTGGTGACGACGGCGCGGAACGACCGAAGTTCCACCGAAACGAAGTCCGATCCGCGATCGGACGCCGCTGGGAAGTAGGGGGAGACATGCGATGGATCTCGGGAGAGTCCGGCGCCCGATACCGAGTCGAGGACAGCGCGTTCAGCCGCACGGACCGCTGGGCCATGCGGCGTTGCCGCGACGAGGCCGGCGCGTCATACGTCTACAAGGTCTACACCAAGCCGCTCGGCAGCGAGGGTGAGGGCGGGAGCGAGCGCGATGGCGACGCCGAGCGGCTGACCGAACTCGCCCGCCTCGGGCGCAGCGCGGACCCGGCGCAGCCGGGCCATGACGCGATCGGCTGGCTGGCCGACACTGTCGTGGAGGACCGCGCGGTAGTCGGAGTCGTGCTGCGCGCGGCTCCGCCCGGCTTCTACAATTTCGGCCGCGATCCGCGCACCTTCGATCGGCTTCACACCCGAGCGTCGTATCCTCCCGAAGCGTCCGTGCGTATCAAGGTACTGGTCAGCCTCTGCGAGCTGTTCACCTGCCTGGAGCACGAGGGACTGGTACACGGCCGGCTCAGCGCCCGCAAAGTGCTCTGGCGGTCGGAGGCCGCGCCGCACGCCTACCTCCTGGGCGGTGACAAGCTGCACCCAGCACTGGTAGGAGCCTCACCGGGCAGTGACAGCGACAGCGACCGCCGTGCGCTGGCCGGCCTGATCTACCGCGGCTTGCTCCTCGCAGACGACGAACGCTCTGTTCCGTCCGGCCTCGACGACCGCATCCGAGTACTGTTCCACCGCGCATTCGCCGACCCGAAGGCGGACGAACCGCGACCATCGCCGGCCGAGTGGCGTGAAGCCCTGTGCGCGGTGACGGCTGCGGACATCGACCGGCTCACGGCGTCGCACACGGACGAAGACGCGATCGAAGACTACGAATACGACGAGCACGATCTCGCCGAACCCGGCCACGTCCACGTACGCGCAGAGTCGCCGTACCACATCGACGAAGACGAAGCAGCGCTCCCCGGTGACGAGGGCCCGTTCGACCATGCGCGGACCGGCCTTCTCGTGAACGCCTCTCCGCGGCGGGTCGCTCTCGTCGGCGGAGGCCTGGTCGCAGTCGCGGCGCTGTTCATCGCGGTCGCGATCCACCCCAGTAGCACGCCTTCCACGTATACGTACACAGATCCAAATGCGTATCCGCAGTCGACGCCCTACACCACGGATCCCAACGCATCCACCGACCCGTCGGCCAGCCAGGCCACCGATCAGGCCACGGACACTCAGCAAGGCGGAACTGCGGCACAGCAGCAGGCTCAGGCCATCTCCGGCCTCGTCAACAATTCGTCGTCCGACCGCTCGCTGGTGACCAGGGCGGTACAGAGCGAGATCAGCGGCTGCACGGACCCGAGCCAGGGGTTGACCGACCTGCGGCAGGCCGTCACGGACCGCGCACAGGAACTCGCGGCCGCGCAGCAACTCGACGCCTCGGCGATCGACAACGGACGACAGCTCCTGTCCGATTTGGTCAATGCTCTGACGTACTCGTCCGAGGCCGATCAGGCATATGCCTCCTGGGCAGCGGACGTGGAGAGCAACGGGTGCAACGGCGACGCCCAGCCCGACAACAACTTCACCGACGGTGACAACTACTCCAAGCAGGCGGAAACCGCGAAGAACGCGTTCCTCCAGGACTGGCAGTCCGTCGCCGCGCAGTACGGTCTGCCGGTGCCGACTCCGGACAGCTTCTGACCGGGAACGGGAAGCGAAGGTGAAGCAGACCGACCTCAGCGCGACGCAGCGTCAACGAGCACTCAGACAGATCTTCCTCGTCCGCGTGCCGTTCGTCTTCCTCGCAGGCGCCGCCGCGCTCTTCCTCGTCGCCCGGCTGGGCGTCAAACTGGCGGGCGGGCTGCACGTCGCCGTGATCGAGATGGGAATCGGCTTCGCGCTGCTGACGTCCGTATCGGCGTACGGCTTTCGCGGACCGTTCCGGCCGCCGCGCCAGACGGCCTGGCCACCCGCACTCGTGATCTGCGCCATGGTGCTGCATCCCTGCTACGCGCTGTTCACGCCGAGCTCACTGGCCCTGCGGCTGCCGTCCACCGCTGCACTTGAGTTCGGGCTGTTCGTCGTGACGCGGCGAGCGTTGACTCGCCGCTTTCGCATGACTCTGACGGAATACACGCGTGAGCCCGCGAACGAATCCGCCGCCGCGTTCATGCTTCAGGAGTGCGCCGGCATGGCCGCCGATCCGCGGTTGTCGCCGGACCAGCGCAAGATCGCGCGGCTGAACCAGGCGCGCGCGCTCGTGGACTGCGCCCGGACCTCCGCACCGGAGTTGCTGCTGGAAGCCGTGGAGATACTCGAAGAACTCGCCGCCGACCCGCCGCCGGAGCGAATACGGATGTTCCAGGTGTTCGTCAGCCTGGCGCAGACGATCGGCACGAGGGCAGACGAACACGGCGACGACACTGGGTACCTGCACGCGTTCGACCAGCTCGCAAGCGCCGCCGCAAAGTTGCCCGCGGACGAAGGCGCAGACGCCTACGTTCACGCCTTCGCCGCGCAGCTTGAGTTCGTGTACGCCAGGCAGGCCACCGAACCTCAGGATGCTGTGGCGCACTATCGCGCAGCCGCCGAGGCCACCCGACGCGCGATCGACGCCGTCACTCGGGAAGTACACCGCCTGCTGCCTGAGCTGTACGCCTACCTCGCGATGTATACGGCCCACATCGACGACGAACGCGACCAGCTCGCCGTGTACGACGAGGCCATTGCGCTGTGCCGCCAGGGCATTCGCGCGGCCGGTCGCAGGCCGCAGCGCCGGGCGGTCGCCGATCTCATGCTCTCCAATCTGCTCCAGCAACGGGGATGGGTGCTCGTAAGCCGACTCACCGAGGATCCTCCGGAGGCCGCGTGGGATCCCATCGTTGCTGATCTGCTTGAGGCACGCCGGTTGTCCAGACGGGTGCGGCGCACCGGATCGCCGACGCTGCGACGCGAAGCAGTCGAACAGGTCGCGTCCGTTCAGTCCGACATGGACCAGCTCAGTACCGCGTATCCGAAGGGAACCGTCGCAGCCCAATGGCGCCGTTCGGCGGCGCTGACAGAGCACGGCTCCACGGCCTCGATGGTCCGCGTCCGCACGCAGTGGGTGGAGTGGGCGGAGACGACCGACGATCCGCGTTGGTGCGCCGAGGCGTACGAGAGTCTGCTGGCGGTCATCCCTCGCGCGGCAGCGTCGCACTACCTGTCCGAGGAGCGGGACCGGCTGCTCGCGGACGTGCAGAACAGGGCCGAGGAAGCAGGGTACTGGCTGTCCCGCAGCGGCCGGATCCGCGAAGCCGTCATCGCGCTCGAACGCGGCCGCGCGGTGGCGGTCAGCGAGCAGTCGGGCCGCGATGATTCAGCCCTCGAACAAGCCCTCCGAAGCGGCCCGCACCACGAGTTGACCGTGCGGTTGCACGAGGCCCGCAAGCAGCTCGACCGCGCCGAGCGCCAAGCGCCCGAACGTCCCGGAGCACAGCAGCGCCGGTACACAACGCCGATCCAGCGAGCCTGGTCCGACTTCGACACCGTGCGCCGCGAGATCAGCCAGGTGCTCGGTATCGAGTTGGCGACCTCCGTGACGTATGGCGACATCGCGGACGCAGCTGCGGACGGCCCGCTCGTCTATCTGGCCTGCGCCAGCCGCAGCGGCTATGCGCTGATCGTCCACGCGGACGCGGAGCCGGACTGGGTACCGCTGCCGAGGTTCTCGCGCGAGCGCGTCGAGAAACACGCCTTCGGCCCCTACCAGGCTCTGGCGAATCCACGCGACGCCGGCCAGCGCGACGACAACGGAGCCCAGCTGCACGGGGTGCTGCGCTGGCTCTGGGAGAACGGAGTCGCGCCGCTGGTGGACCAGCTACCGGACGACGCCGTGGTCACGCTGCTGCCGATGGGCATGCTCGGCCTCCTGCCGATCCATGCGGCCGGAGGCCCGGTCCGCGATGGGAACACCCCAGCGGAATGGGAGCATCTGATCGACCACGTCGCCGTCCGCTACGCGGCGAACGCGCGCACGCAGGCGCGGTTGCCGAAGCGCGCGGCAGCAGCCGAAGCGGTGCCCTTGGCGCTGTTGGCCTTCGACGCGCCGAACGGCGATCCCGACCAGCTGCTTCCATTGCAGTCCACGGCGGCCGAGCTCGACAGCGTCTGTCGGCACTGGCCCCGGCGGCTGCGGACCCGGCTCGACAACGCGCAGCGCGATCAGGTCGTCGCCGCCCTCGACCGACACACGGTATGGCACTTCGCAGGGCACTGCGAAGTGAATCCCCAGCAGATCCGAAGCAGCGCCCTGTTGCTCGAAGGCGCGCGGTTGACGCTCGACGACCTCTCCGCCGTGCCCTACCGGCCCCGCAGGCTCGCGGTGCTCTCCGCCTGCCGCAGCCACCGCTCCGGCGAGCAGCTGCCCGACGAGGTGGTCGGCATGCCCACGGTGCTGCTGCTGGCCGGATTCGCGGGAGTGCTCGCAACGCACTGGGACCTCGGCGACGGCTCCGGCGCGTTCATCGCGGCGCGCTTCTACCAGGCCTGGCAGGAGGAACGCTGCACGCCGACGGAGGCGTTGCGCGCGGCGCAGCAATGGGTGCGCCGCGCCACCCGCGATGAACTTGAGTCATACATGCCGGGGCTCCTGCCCCGCACCCACTCCCGCGTCCCCGCCTCCGCCACAGCCCAAGTCGTCCGCAAGGCCGCCGAGCGGCCCTACGCTCAGCCACGTTCATGGGCACCGTTCGCCCTGACCGGAGTGTGAAAGGACTCGAAGTCCTGGACCCAAGAGTGCTCACCTGCCGGCGGCTGTCCACCCAGGAGTCTGCCGGATGGCTTACTCCCAGAAATCATTAGGACTCTACGATGCCATCGCGGCGCCGCCGGCCGTGGCCGCCCACTCGCTACGGCTACCTTCCGCCCGAAGATGCCGTCGTCACGTCGTGGACCTGCGGCGACTGGGACGAGTGCGGCAAGGGCGGCCCAGAGCATCCGGGGCAGCGCTGGCCACGCAGGTGTCCGGGCTGCAAAAAGCCGATCTTCACGCACCATCTCGAAGAGCCATGGGCGCACGCTGCGAAGAGGGTCGAGCTGGACGCGCTGCTGTCAGCGGGGCCGGCCTCCAACGGCTGGGCAAGGGCGCGGTGCGAAGACCAGGTGTGGCATGTCGAAGAGGCGCTGCTGAACGCAGACACCGCGGCTGCCGACGCCCACCGCCGTGAGTTGGACGCCCTGGTCCTGGCCGCCGAAGCCGACGAACCGTTTTTCCACGGTGGATCGTCACGCCTGTCGACGATCTTCGCAGCGCTGGAACATCAGGCTTGGGACCTGGCGATCGGCGAGATCCGGGCCTGGCGCTCCACGGCTTGTCTGGAGGACATCGAGATCCACCAGACCCGCGGCACCAACGCCCGCCAACTCGTCCAGGCGTTGCTCCTCCTCCTGGAGGACCAACGGGCAGCCCAGTTCACTCATCGCGCCGAAGCATGGCAGATCCTGTGCGAACTGAAACCCGCGATGGGCAACGGAACGTCCATTTCGCAGGATGAGGCCTTCGCACGGCTGCAACGGGTCATGAGCTCCGTGGGCAACGCGCGCGAGGAAGCGGTGATCGCCGCCCTGCAACAGCTCCACGAGCTCGATCTACAGCAGAAGCTGCCCGGGGAATCGTTCCCGCTGTCGACGCCCACCCGGATGTCAGCCCTGGGCCGGCATGAAATGGCACGCCAGGAAAGCGGAATCGGATCGCTCGTCTGGAGCGTATGCCTAAGCCCTTACATGGATTACGAACGGCGGAACCCGGGCCGCCTGAGCCGAGAACTCGCCGACATCGTGCCTGGTGGCAGCAGCTGGACCACGCTGGGCGCAGCACGCTGCCTCCAGGAATTCACGCAGGAGGGCCAAGAGGACGCCGCCTTTTGGTCCGTACTCGACGCGGCACTCGACATCATGGTCGCACGAGGCTTCACTGACCACCTCACAAACCGTGAAAAGTCACGCCTGCTGACGCGGCAAAACCCAAATGAGCAGACAGGCCAGTACCCTGCGCCGAAGTATGCGCTGTAAGACCAGGCGAGCGGCGCCGAGGTCGGCAAGGCGGTCGGGTGCGGGCATGAGTTGCGGGCATGAGTTTGGTTTCTGTGCCACAGCTGACTTGCACGGACGGTAGTCTGCGCGGGCCTGGCACCGCGCGCAGGTCAGCTGTCGCAGGGCAGGCGAACCTTGGGACTACCCATGGTCAAGCGCGGCCCTACGGCACTTCGGCACGGCACTGCGGCCCTTCGGCACGCCGGCACTGCGGTTCTTCGGCACGCCGGCGCTCTGGCTCTTCGGCACGGCGCTCCGATTCTTCGGCACTGCGATTCTTCGGCACGCCAGCACTCTGGCTCTTCGGCACAGCACTCTGGCTCTTCGGGTCAGTCCGCCGACCACTCCGGGTGCAGCCCGGCCTTTGAACGTCGGCGGCCAGCCATATCGTTGTGCTGCTCGCCCGAACGGGTGATCCGGCTCCTTCGCGTCTCTCTGATCACCGTGGAGAAGGATGCGTACCAGGCCAGGAGCGCCGTCACGACGCCGAGGTAGCCGCCGAGTCTGGTCATTTTGTCAGGT
>NZ_DASYZI010000397.1:0-9914 GCF_035946395.1 Actinocrinis sp. | reverse complement strand
TCGGATGATGCTATCCGGGCGGGATTGGCGACCCGGTAGCTGGCGCGGACGTGCGGGCGGTCGGGATCGACGGGGTGCACAGAGACAGAGTCGGCTGAGCGTCCGGAGTCATCGGAGCTGTCGGAGTCAATGGGGTGTGCGGAGTCGACGGGGTGCCCGGGGCCGTGGCGGCGGGAGGCGGCACGAGCGGCCAGCAAGTCGGTGTCGGCGGTGGAGACGAGCAGGATCGTCGGCGGCTCGGTTGCCGGTGACTCGGGGGGAACCGGAGGCACAGGGGGCACAAGGGGCTCGAAGGACACGGGCGCGCGCTGCCTTTCGGTTCGGTGCATCGGGTCGCCGCTCGGGTCAGTGCCCTGACCCCGCGGACCGCCGCCGGCCTGCGCCGACGGCGCGCGTACGGCGCCTAACGTGGGGTCGCCGGGCCGCCGGGGCGGCGCCTCGCCAGGCTACCGCTCCGGGTCCGTTATCTGATCGTCACCTTTCGGTCGCCAGCTGGTCACCGGGCAATACGGTGAAAGCATGATCGTTGGTGTTAGGTTCGCACTGTGGCTATCCACCACGCCGCAGAGCTCGGCTACCAGCGCGCAGCGGCGGACTACGAGCGTGTCCGCCCCTCCTACCCGACGCGGTCTCTGGCTGTGCTCGCCGACGCGTTGGACCTGCATCCGGGCAAGCAGGTCGCCGAAGTGGGCGCGGGAACCGGGAAGTTCACCCGGCTGCTGGCGCTCACCGGCGCGCGGGTGATCGCGCTTGAACCAGTGGCGGCGATGCGCACCACCCTCACCGAGCTGCTCCCACAGGTCCAGGTAGTGGACGGGCTCGCCGAGGCGACGGGTCTGGCGGACGGCTCGGTGGACGCCGTGGTGGCGGCCCAGGCCTGGCACTGGTTCGACCCGGCGGCCGCGCTGGCGGAGGCGGAGCGGATCACCCACCGGCGCGGGCGGCTCGGGTTGGTGTGGAACACCCTGGACGAGACGGTGCCGTGGGTCGCCGAGTACTCGAAGATCTACCGGCAGTGGCGCACGGACGCGGTGCCCGGCCACCGGGACGGCACGTGGCGGCGCTTCTTCGACGAGGTGCCGGGGTGGACGCGGCTGTGCGGGGAGCACGTGGCGAACCCGTACGTGACCGACCGCGAGGGCGTGCTCGGGCAGGCGCTGACCTCAAGCGTGATCAGCACACTGGACTCGGAGAGCCGCGCGCAGGTGCGCCGCGAGCTTGAGGCGGTGCTGGACCGGCACGAGGAGAGCCGCGGCGACCGGATCGAAATCCCGTACGTCACCGACATCTACTGGACGGCTCGGGCCTGAACGCGCCGGCTTCCCTGGACGCCCCGGGATTCCGGGATGTAAGAGTTCGGGGATGCGAGAGCTAGAATTGAACCGCGCCGGGTAGTCGAACGTTAGCACCGGTGTTTCCAGAGCGCTGACGTTCTTGGGGGGCGTGCCGTGAGCTATCCTCCGGGCGGGCCGATCGGACCGGGAGAGAACGAGACTCCCCGACCGCAGCCGGGCCCGCCGCCGCAACAACCGCAGGGCGGCTGGCCGGGGTCAGGGCAGGGCATGACGCAGCCGATATACCCGCAACCGGGGCAGCCCGACCCGTATCCACAGCAGCCGTACCAGCAGCCGGCCGCCAATCCGTACGCTGCGCCCCAGCAGCCTTATTATGGCGTGCCGCAGAACCCGTACGGCACACAGGATCCCTATGTCGTGCAGGATCCCTACGCACAGCAGCAGCCGCAACAGACGCAGTACCCGTATGCTCAGGGCCAGCAGCAGCCGTACGGCTACCAGTACGACCAGGGCGCCGGCGGATACGGATACGGCGCTCCGATGCCGGTTCAGCGGTCGGCGAACGGTTCGCGCAACGCGATGATCGGCGTACTCGCCGCGGTCGCAGTGCTCGCGATCGGGGTGTCCGTGTACTGGTTCGGATTCCACAACACCTCCGCCAACGGGACGCCGACCGGGCTCGGCTCGACGCACACGACGGTCACGGTGCCGCCACCTACCACTCAGCCGTCAGCCACCGATACCGCGACGCCTGACGTGCTCGGCACCGGCAACGACATCGCGGCGTTGCAGGCCCTGATGGGCACGATGACCGATCCGGGCTGCCACAAGGCGTTCGAGGCGTTGATCACCTTCGAGCAGGCCGCGGCGGTCGACGCGAACGACGACACGGCGCTGCTGAACGACTACGACACGGCCATCGCCAGCCTGACCGACGCGCAATCCCAGGCCCAGGACCAATCGAAGGCCGACGCGATCGGGCGAGTCGTGACGGACTGGAAGGCGTACACGGCGACGCTGGCGGCAGGCGGCACGCCCAGCAACGACACGATGTCGAACGACGGCCAGCAACTGGCGGCGGCTTGCCTCGCCTGACTCGGCGGTAGTGCGGCGCGTCAGGCGGCGTTTGGCGCGTCGGTCAGGCGAGAAGGCTGACCAGCGCGACGATGCCGACGCACACGATCACGAAGCGCAGTGCAGTCGGCGGCAGTTTGCGGCCTATGCGCGCGCCGAGTTGCCCGCCGAGGATGGAGCCTGCGGCGATCAGCGCGGTGGCACTCCAGGCGATGTGTGAGACTGCGATGAAGATGACCGACGCGACGCCGTTGACCAACGCGGCCAGGACGTTTTTGGCGGCGTTGATGCGCTGGAGGGAGTCGGTGAACGCTATGCCGAGCAGGCCGAGCAGCAGTACGCCCTGGGCCGCGCCGAAGTAGCCGCCGTATACGCCGCTGCCGAAGACGAGTGTCCACAGCAGCGGCCCCCCGGCGGCGTTCGTCCGGTCGTCGGGCTCGCCGAGTTCACTGCCCTTGCTGCTTTCACCGTTTTCGTTTTCGCCGCTCTCGCCGCGTCCGTTGCGGGCCGCCTGGCGGCGGGCGACCCACGCGGCGAGTGAGGGCTGCGCGACGACCAGCACGAGGGCGAGCGCGATCAGTGCCGGGACGATTGCCTTGAACGCTCCCGCCGGCAGCGTCAGCAGCAGGATCGCGCCGGTCAGGCCGCCGAGCATGGACCCGGTGCCGAGCAGGACGAGGCGGGCGCGCTGGCCCTTCAGCTCCCTGCGGTAGCCGTGAATGCCGCTGATCACTCCGGGCACCAGGCCGACCGTGTTCGAGACGTTCGCGGTCACCGGGGAGTAGCCGAAGGCGAGCAGCGTGGGGAAGGTGATCAGCGTGCCCGAACCGACCACGGCGTTGATCGTCCCGGCCGCCGCTCCGGCCGCGAACAGTGCCGCTGCCTCAGCGATCCCGTGACTCACGCGATCAAGCGTACCGGGGCCGCCGTAGCGGGCTTCGGCCTACTCCCCGGCCTGCTCCCGCCCGGGCTTCTCCTCGTGTTCCCTACTCGTCCTCGGCACCGTAGAGCACATCGGCGGGCGAGAGGCGGCGCGGGCGCGGAGTGTGCGTCGCACGGTCCTGCTCGCGGCTCGCGGCGCTGGCCGCCGGGCTGCTCGGCCCCGAGGCGGGACGCGGGACGGCCGGACGGCCCGGCTCGCCGCTGGTCTCGGCTGCTGCCGGGACGTCACGCTGCTGGTCGGCGGGGCCGCCCTGCCCTGGCACGTTCATCTTGCTGAACGCCCCGCCGATGCCCTCGACGGCCTTGCCGAGCTCGCTGGGCACGATCCAGACCTTGTTCGCCTCGCCCTCGGCGAGCTTGGGCAGCATCTGGAGGTACTGGTAGCTGAGCAGCTTGGAGTCGGCGTCGCCCTCGTGGATGGCCTCGAACACCTTCTTGATCGCCATCGCCTCGCCGCCCGCGCGCAGTTCCGCGGCCTTGGCCTCACCCTCGGCCTTGAGGATCATCGACTGCCGGTCGCCCTCGGCACGCAGGATCTCGGCCTGCTTGACGCCCTCGGCCTGGAGCACCGTGGCGCGCCGCTCGCGCTCGGCGCGCACCTGCTTCTCCATCGCCTCGGTGATGTCCCGGTTGGGCTGGATGGTGCGCAGCTCCACCCGGTTGACCCGGATGCCCCACGGCCCGGTCGCCGAGTCCAGCGCGTCACGCAGGTCGGTGTTGACCTCGTCGCGGCTGGTCAGCGTGCGCTCCAGGTCCATGCCGCCGACGATGTTGCGCAGCGTGGTGGACACCAGGTACTCGATCGCCTGCACGTAGTTCTGGATCTCGTACGTGGCCCGGCGCGGGTCGGTCACCTGGTAGTAGACCACCCAGTCGATGTAGACCAGCAGGTTGTCCTCGGTGATGACCTCCTGCGGCGGGAACGGGACGACCTGCTCGCGCATGTCCACCGTGGCGCGGATGGTGTCGGCCACCGGAACCAGGAAGCGCAGGCCGGGCTCCAGCGTGCGCCGGTAGCGGCCGAAGCGCTCCACCACCTGCGCGCTGGCCTGTGGGACGATCTGGACCGACCGGTAGAGGAAGTAGGTGACCGACAGGACCACGATCAGCACCACGAGAATCGCGGTGACCACGCTCATCCCAGACCTCCCCTAGAGCACAGCGATCAGCGCTGCGTACGATGAGCCGAAAAAAGTTAAAGTACTGACGAGCTCACACGATACTGTGATTATGCCCAAACTGTCAGCGCATCAGGCCCAACGCGCCGCACCTAATCCGCTCTTCTAACGTGGCCGGGGCCGCGACGCAAGGTCGTCCGGCGCGCAGCGGCGGGCGAGCCAAGAGCCGCACAGCAAACCCCGGCCGAGTTCGAAGCGCCCGTAGTACGGGCAACCCGCGTAGTGCGCGAACTTGCGGCGGATCCGCGGGCGCTGTCAGCGGTCACACACGGGCGATCACACGACGAGTGCTGTGGCTCCGTCGATCTCCAGGACGTGCACGGTGACGCCGGGCTCGAAGACCGCGTCGGGCTCGTAGGCGCGCGCGGTCCAGATCTGGCCGCTGAGGCTGATCCGGCCGGTGTGCGCGTCGACCCGGCTGGTGACCAGCGCGTCGCTGCCGACGAGCTTGGCGGCTCCGGTGCGCAGCCCTGGAAGGGCCTGATGGCGCATCACGGCCGGCCGCAGGAAGGCGATCAGGCCGGTGCTCATCAGGATGAACGCGGGGACCTGCCCGGCCAGCGGGACGCCGAGCACGGCGAGGACCGCTGCGACGGCGGCGCCGATCGAGGCCATCAGGAACGCGAGTGTGGCGGTCGCGGTCTCGGCCAGCAGCAGTAAGACAGCTGTGACTACCCACCACACCCATCCCATAGGCGTATGGTACGCACGGCGTTCGCTTATAAGCAGTAAGTGGCGTGTTATTGACCCGTTTTGCATGCGCCGGGAGCAGCTTTTTCTCGGCGTCCTGTTCGTAGTCGAACTATTGTGCGCTTATTGCGATTCGGGCAGGACGCCGAAGCCGGGCCGCGGCCGGTGCGGCGTCAGACGCCACGGGCGTAGAAGCGCCCGCCGGAGCTTTCCACGGCGAGCGGGATGTTGAAGCAGGCTGACAGGTTCTCCGCGGTCAGCGTGGCCGCGACCGGCCCGGCCGCGACGATCCCGCCCTGGCGCAGCATCAGCACGTGCGTGAAGCCCGGCGGGATCTCCTCGACGTGGTGGGTGACCAGTATCGTCACCGGGGAGTTCGGGTCGGCGGCGTGGTTGGCCAGGCGGCGCACCAGGTCCTCGCGCCCGGCCAGGTCGAGGCCGGCGGCGGGCTCGTCGAGCAGCAGCAGCTCGGGGTCGGTCATCAGGGCCCTGGCGATCAGGGTCCGCTTGCGCTCTCCGGACGAGAGGGTGGTGTAGACGCGGTCGGCGAACCCTTCCATGCCCCACCAGGCCAGCAGGTCGTCGGCGCGTGTGGTGTCCATGTCGTCGTACTGTTCACGCCACCGGCCGAGCTGCCCGTAGCTGGCGGTCAGTACCGCGTCGCGGACCTTGGCGCCGCGCCCGATGCGCAGGTCCACCGCGGCGGAGGTCAGGCCGATGCGCGGGCGCAGTTCGAAGATGTCGACGCGGCCGAGCGTTTCGCCGAGGATGGCCGCCGTCCCGCTGCTGGGGAACAGGTTGCCGGCGGCGATCTGTAGCAGCGTGGTCTTCCCGGCGCCGTTCGGGCCGACGACCACCCAGCGTTCGCCCTCGGCGACCCGCCAGTTGATCCCGCTCAGCAACTTCTTGCCGTCCCGCACGAGCGAGACGTCGACCAGGTCGAGGACGTCCGTCATATGGCCAAACCTATAGGGTCCGGATGAAGCCCCGGTAGCGTGGGGCCATGCATTCGGAGATCGACTCGGAGATCGGCGGGGCGCCTTCCGGGCGCTGCGGATCCGTCGCGGACGACGCGCCCACGCTGCTGGTGACGGTCTTCGGCGCGGACCGGCCCGGGGTGACGGCGTCGCTGTTCGAGCAGATCACCCGGTTCGAGGCGCGCACGGGTTGCTCCGCCCGGGTGGCGGACGTCGAGCAGATCGTGCTGCGCGGCCGGCTGGTGCTCGGCGCGCTGGTGACCGCGCCGGCGGACCGGGCCGAGTTCCGGATCGCGCTGCACAAGTGGGCCGCGGCGTGGAAGCTGGACGTGGAGATCACCGAGGGGCGCGGCGACAACCACAACCGGCGGGCCGGGCGCAGCCGCGTCACCGTGCTCGGCGCCCCGCTGAAGGCCGCGGCCATGGAGACGGTCGCCGGGCGCGTCGCCGAAGCAGGGGGGAACATCGACCGGATTGTGCGCCTGGCCAAGTACCCGGTCACCGCCCTGGAGCTGGACGTGTCCGGAGTGGACCCGGCACAGCTGCGCGGCGCGCTGGCGACGGCAGCCGCCGAAGCAGGGGTCGACATCGCGGTGCAGCGCGCGGGCCTGGCCCGCCGGGCCAAGCACCTCGTGGTCATGGACGTGGACTCGACACTGATCCAGGACGAGGTGATCGAGCTGCTCGCCCGGCATGCCGACTGCCTGGACCAGGTGCGGGAGATCACAGCGGCGGCGATGCGCGGCGAGCTGGACTTCGCCGGGTCGCTGCATGCGCGGGTGGCGCTGCTGGCGGGGCTGCCGGAGGCCACATTCGAGAAGGTCCGCGGCGAGGTGCGGTACACGCCCGGCGCCAGGACCCTGGTGCGCACCCTCAAGCGGCTCGGGTTCCAGGTCGGGATAGTCTCGGGCGGCTTCACGCAGATCACCGACACGCTGGTGGCGCAGCTCGGGCTGGACTTCGCGGCGGCGAACACGCTGGAGGTGGCCGACGGCCGGCTGACCGGCCGGGTGGTGGGCGAGGTGGTGGACCGGCCGGGCAAGGCGGCCGCGCTGCGCCGGTTCGCGGCCACGGCCGGCGTACCGCTGTCGGAGACGGTCGCGATCGGCGACGGCGCGAACGACCTGGACATGCTGGCGGCGGCGGGCCTCGGTGTCGCGTTCAACGCGAAACCGCTGGTGCGTGCGGCGGCGGACACGGCGGTCAACGTGCCGTTCCTCGACACGATCCTGTTCCTGCTGGGCATCCCGCGCGAGGAGGTCGAAGAGCTCGACGACGTGGAGCAGGTGGAGAACGTCGGGCGGGCATAGGGCCACGGCGCTGACTCACGCTGCTGGGTGCATGGGTAGGCGGGTTGTCGGCGGTGAGAGTCGGTTCGAGTTGGGGTTCGAGTTCGAGTTGGGGTTCGGACGTGGGCACTGGGCGTGGATTTGACTCGGGTTCGAGGCCGAACTCGGCGGCCCTGCTCTCGTCGGGGTCCGTCATGGTGCTGCGGTTGCGCTGGGGCTGGAAGTCCATGCGCCGGATTACGCCGTTCGATACCTACGGCGACAGGCCCAGCGGTCAGCCGTTGTGCGAGCCCCAGATGGAGATGACGACCAGCACGGCGAAGATCGCGACCATGCCGAGCGCGACATACAGCGCCTGCCGGTGGCCTGCGGACCGAGTCGTCTCGCGCCACTCCTGCGGCGGCCACTCCTCCTGCTGCTGCGCGGCCCGCTCGCCGACCGGGTTCTCTGCCTCGCTCATACGGCAAGTTTCGCACCCGCCAGACCTGCGGCAGGCTCCGGGGTCGCGGTGTCCGGTCCGTCTGAGTGTCTGGGTCTATCGAGTGCGTAGCGTCGGATGCGCCGCTGTCACGCGCGCGGCTCGCGGACGCGGGCCTCCCGGAAGCGGCTCGTCCCGTCGTCCTCCTCCGCGAGCTGTTCGAGCACAGGCAACGCGGCGACCAGCGTCGCGTACTGCTCGGAACCCAGCCGGGCGGCACGCTCGGTCAGCATTGCGGTGCGCTCGCTGCGCACCTTCTCCAGCAGAGTGCGGGCAGCCGGGGTGACGACGATGTGGCAGGAGCGGCCGTCCTCCGGGTCGGGGATCTTGCGCACCAGACCGGCCTGGATCAAGCCGCTGACCGTGCGCGTCATCGAGGGTGCGGCGACGTTTTCGCGCGCGGCGAGCTCACCCTGCCGGATCGGTCCGTACTTCTCCACGACCACCAGGGCGGAGATCTGCGCGAAGGTCAGCTCCCCGGAAGCGCGTTGGGCCAGCCGCCGGTGCAGGCGGCCGACAGCGACACGCAGGCGCGTTATGTCCTGCGGATCCGGCAGTGTACTCACCGTCACACCTTAGCTTGCGCTGAGCTTGGCAGACGGATCGCGGCTGCCGAGCACGCCGGCCGAGGACCCGGCGGCCGGGCCGGCGCCCCGCGAACGACCGTGTTTGAACACCGTGTTTTGAACGATGACCGTTTTTTGAACATCGGTGCGATCGGTCAACGAACCGTCAAGTTACCGCCAACGCGCACCTAACTTCGCGTTCCGGCGGTCGCTGACCGGTGACAGGTCTAGTCATCCTCTTATATCTTCGTCCGCCAGTACGAGCCGTGGAACCCGGCCGTTACCCAGACCGCTGACGCAGGGAGGTCGGATCCACCCGTGGGCTCGCATCGCAAGCCGAAGGCGCAAGAAGAGGCGTACGAGTACGGCGCTTTCGAGCACAGCCCCTACGAGCACAGCAAGGTGCTGGCGAAGGCCGGAGACGAGCGGCCGTGGACGCGGCGCTTCCCGGCGATCACCGTGGCGGCGCTGGCCGGCACCGTGGTCGGCGGCCCTGGAGGGGTCGCGGCGGCGATGGCGTTCTCCAGTGCGAGCGGCTCGGGTCCGGATGCGAGCGTTTCCGTGGCGACTGCGCCCGCCCCGGTACCATCCGGAGTGCCTGTGCTCGCGCTGCCGAACACGGCGGTACCTACGCCGTCAGCTTCGGCCTCGGCCTCAGCGAGCGCTTCTGCATCCGCGTCCGCCTCGGCCAAGCCGTCTCCCACAGCCACCAAGACTGCGCCCGCGAATCCCTACGCGCACACGACCCTGTCTGAGCTTGAGCCAACCGCGCTCTACGGAGCGCAGACCATATTCACGCCGAGTGCGACGCAGTGGCAGAACGCGCGGATCATCGTGCAAGTGGCGGAGCAGCGCGGCATGCCGCTCTACGCGGCGGTCATCGCGACCGCGACGGCCATGCAGGAATCGCAGCTGACCAACCTCACGACCGCGACGAACGCCGACTCGCTCGGCCTGTTCCAGCAGCGCCCGTCACAGGGTTGGGGCACGGCGGCGCAGCTCACCGATCCGTATTATGCGTCGAACGCATTCCTCGCGGCCCTCAACGTGTATGCGTCGCATTACATGACGATCTCCCTCTGGGAGTCCGCGCAGGCGGTGCAGCGCTCTGGCTACCCCACGGCCTACGCGCAGTGGGAGTCCCAGGCCGCGAACATGGTGCTCGCGATCGTCAACGGCACCGCGCCGAAGTAGATCGGCAGCGGATAGACAAGCAGCGGGTCGACGGGTAGGCCCGGCTGGGTTCGACGCAAGTCCGTACCGGTTCGCGGGGGGCCCTGCCCATTTGGTGGCGCACTGCCACCGGACTGTGGCGCAGGGCGAGCGAAGCGGTGGGAATTCGCCTGTGCTTTATGAAAATCCGACGAATGTGGTGACACGGCGCCCGGTGACCTCATATGGTCGGGCTCGTGCGCAGGCTCGCGC
>NZ_DASYZI010000396.1:0-5572 GCF_035946395.1 Actinocrinis sp. | reverse complement strand
CGGCTCATCAGGTAGAACAGCTGGTCCTCGGAGACCTTGGAGACGGTCGCCTCGTGGCCCATCTGCACGTCGTCCTCGCGCACGTCCACGTACGGGTACGTGTCCGAGCGGCTGATCGTGTCCACCAGCAGCGCGTCGCACTTCACGTTGGACTTGCTGTGGTGCGCGCCGTCCTGGATCTGGATCAGGCCCCGGTACGAGGTGCGCCCGCCGCCGCGGGCCACCGACTTCGACACGATGGTCGAGGAGGTGTGCGGCGCGGCGTGCACCATCTTGGCGCCCGCGTCCTGGTGCTGGCCCTCGCCGGCGAACGCGATCGACAGCGTCTCGCCCTTGGCGTGCTCGCCGAGCAGCCACACCGCCGGGTACTTCATGGTGACCTTGGAGCCGAGGTTCCCGTCGATCCACTCCATGGTCGCGCCCTGGTGCGCCGCGGCCCGCTTGGTGACCAGGTTGTAGACGTTGGTCGACCAGTTCTGGATCGTGGTGTACCGGGCCCGGCCGTTCTTCTTCACGACGATCTCGACCACCGCCGAGTGCAGCGAGTCCGAGGAGTAGACCGGCGCCGTGCAGCCTTCGAGGTAGTGCACGTACGCGCCCTCGTCGACGATGATCAGGGTCCGCTCGAACTGGCCCATGTTCTCGGTGTTGATCCGGAAGTAGGCCTGGAGCGGGATCTCCACGTGCACGCCCGGCGGCACGTAGATGAAGGAGCCGCCGGACCACACGGCCGTGTTCAGCGCGGCGAACTTGTTGTCCCCGGCGGGGATCACCGTGCCGAAGTACTCCCGGACCAGCTCCTCGTGCTCCTTGAGCGCGGTGTCGGTGTCCAGGAAGACCACGCCCTGGCGCTCCAGGTCCGCGTTGATCGAGTGGTAGACCGTCTCGCTGTTGTGGACGACGAGGCCTTCGGCGACGAAGTTGTGCGGACCGTCGACTTCGATGTCGTACACCGGCTCGACCAGGTACTCACGGATCGACTCGACCCGCTCGAAGCCGAGCCACTCGTTGCAGTGCGCGCCGAGCTTCAAGCCGCCGACGCTCGTCGAGCCGTGAACCTTCCTGCGGACGCCGAAACGCTCGGTGCGCTTGGGGTTACGGCAGCCCAGGGCCTCGTAGGCACCGCTGACGCCAAGACGGAAGGCATGGCCCAGCCGCTCCGGGTCGTGGCGATGCGGCTGCTCGAAGCCCCAGGGACCCGCGGTACGCAAACCACAGAGTTCCGCCAGGTCCTGGAACTGTTCGATCAGAGGCGCGCTGACGCAGGTGAGAACCATCGAGCCGTCCGGCTTGACGTACCCGTCAGCGTCGATCCAACCGCCGAGGAACGCGAGCCGCTGGTCGCGCGGCAGTTCGAAGACCCACTCCGGCACCTGCTTGCTCCGGAACGTTCCGCCGAAGCCGATCTCCCACATCCAGTCGACCAGCGCCTTGGAGTTGACCACGACGCGGTACTCGTCCGCCTCGATCATCCGCAGGCCGAACTGCTCGCTGACGACGCGCGCGATCTCGGCGCGCACCTCGGCGTCCGTCGCCGGAATGGCGATCTGGAGTCGATGCGTCTTGCCCGAGTCCTGAAGGTTTCCGTCGCCCACGTAGAGGCCGAGCAGCCACATCAGGTCGACATTCGTCTCACGCGGCCCGCGTACCGGCGATTCGCCGTGATGGTCCCCGTTCTTGAGTTCCGGCAGCACGTAAGCCGCACCGAAGTCGGGAATCGAGCGCGGAACAGCGATCATGTCCCCCGGCTTCAGCTCACCGACGGTCACCCATCGCCGCGCGTACCGTGCGCGCTCCCGACCCGGCTTGCGCTCATCGCGCAGCGCGAGAACCGGGTGGTTGTCGGTCGCGCGCAGCTTCTTGCCGTTGCGGCCGACGACGATCTCGTACGTCTGACGAACATCGGTCTGCATCGCGCGCTTGACCGGGGCGACGACGAAGCGCTCATTCTCCTCGTCGTAGGCGAACACCCGGTCACCGGGCACGATGTCCTTGATCCAGACCTTGCCGCGGTTCGCGGTCCAAATATAAGTAAGCTGAGAAAGGCATTCATACTGCGCGGCCACGCCCGCGAGCAGCCGCTGCTTCTCCGCCTCGGGGATGCCCAGCTTGTCGTAGGTGTTCTTGATGTCGACGGGCAGGTCGTCCCAGGAGGTGACCTGCTTGTCGGTGGCGCGCACGAAGTACTTGATGTTGTCGAAGTCGATGCCGCCGAGGTCCGCGCCCCAGTTCGGCATCGGCTTGCGCTCGAACAGGCGCAGCGCCTTGAGCCGGTTCTTGAGCATCCACTCCGGCTCGTTCTTGAGCGCGGAGATCTCCCGGACGACCGCCTCGTTCAGGCCGCGCTTCGCGGTCGCGCCGGCGATGTCGGGGTCGGCCCAGCCGAACTCGTACCGGCCCAGGCCTTCCAGCTCGGGGTGCGTAGTCGTCATGCTGGGGCTCCTTCGGACTGTTCGGAGGATTGCGTGACCGCGTCGGGCGGCGCCGTGACCGGCGTGGGCGGGACGGGGATGAACGTGGTGCATACGCCGTCGCCGTGTGCGATGGTCGCCAGGCGCTGCACGTGCGTGCCGAGCAGCTCCGCGAACACCTGCGTCTCGGCCTCGCACAACTGCGGGAACTCCTCGGCCACGTGCTGGACCGGGCAGTGGTGCTGGCACACCTGCGCGCCCTGCACCGGGTGCTTGCCGGGGGCCGGCGCCGAGGCGGTCGACCGGGTCGAGGCCGCGTAGCCGTCAGCCGTGAGGGCGTCCGCCAGCAGGCGGGGCCGCTCGGCCGGATCCGCGCCCGCCAGCAGACTGCGGTACCGCTCGGCCAGGCCGACGAACCGGCGCCGTGCAAAGGCGTCCACGGCGCTCTCGCCGCCGCTCTGCGCGATGAAGCGCAGCGCGTCGATCGCCATCTCGTCGTACGTGTGGTGGAAGACCGAGCGCCCCGCGCCGGTCAGCGCGAACACCTTCGCCGGACGCCCGCGCCCGCGGTGGCCGTAGACTCGCTGCTCGCGAGCCTCGACCAGCCCTTCGGCCAGCAGCGCGTCCAAGTGCCGGCGCACGCCCGCCGGGGTCAGACCAAGCCGGGCCGCCAGATCGGCGGCGGTAGTCGGGCCATTGGCCAGGATCAGCCGGGCCACCCGGTTGCGGGTGCCGACCCGGTCCTCGACGACCACGACCGCGTCCGGGGCGAGTGCGGGCAGGTCGGCAGCGGCGGACGACTCCGCCTGCGACTGCGCCACACGCTCTCCCACGGTTTTCACAACACCATTGTGGCCTTATTCCTTCCAGACACTCAACTGAGGGTCACCTAACCTTTCGGCGCCCCTCGAATGCACGCCGACGACCTGGCACCCGCACGTCGATGCCGCAGGAAGGAACCGTAAACTCGCCCCATGCACGCAGTGCGACCACCGGGCGCCCGGACCCCCGCCGTCGAGATCGCCGGCCTGGTCAAGCGGTACGGCGAGAAGACCGCGGTCCAGGGTCTCGACCTGTGCGTCGAGCCCGGATCGCTGACCGCGGTGCTCGGCCCGAACGGCGCTGGCAAGACCTCCACGATCGAGTGCTGCGAAGGATATCGCAGGCCGGACGGCGGAACCGTGCGCGTGCTCGGCCTCGACCCGATCGCCGACGCCACGCGGCTGCGCCCGCGCATCGGCGTGATGCTCCAGTCCGGCGGGATCTACCAGGCGGTCCGCGCTATGGAGATGCTGCGCCACATCGCCTCGCTCTACGCGAATCCGCTCGATGTCGGGGCGCTGGCCGAGCGCCTTGGCCTGGACTCCTGCGGCAGGACCCCGTTCCGGCGGCTCTCCGGCGGCCAGCAGCAGCGCCTCTCCCTTGCGCTGGCCGTGGTCGGCCGGCCTGAGCTGGTCTTCCTCGACGAGCCGACCGCCGGACTCGACGTGCAAGCACGCCACGCCACCTGGGAGCTGATCGAGCAGCTGCGCGCGGACGGGGTGACTGTGGTGTTGACCACACACCTGCTCGACGAGGCCGAGCGCCTGGCCGACAAGGTCGCCATCATCGACGCCGGCCGGGTCATCGCCTACGACACGCCGCAGCGCCTCGCCAACCGCACGGACGCGCCGGATTCGATCCGGTTCGAGGCTCCCGCGGGCCTCGACCTGACCGCGCTGTCGATCGCCGTGGCTCCCGGCTGCAAGGCCGCCGAACCGAATCCGGGCAGCTATCGCGTCGAGGGCGAGGTCACCGCGGACACGCTCGCCGCGACCACCGCGTGGTGCGCAAGCCTCGGGATCATGCCGCGCAACCTCGCCGTCGAGCAGCGCAGCCTCGAAGACGTCTTCCTCGACCTGACCGGCAGGCAACTGCGATGACCCTCCCCGCGACCGACCTCGCCACCGAACCCGCCGCCGGCCTGCACACTCCCGGCGCCTTCCGCCCCGACCCGCGGCCCGCCTCGCCCGCACGGATGATCCTCGCGCAGGCCCGGCTGGAGACCCGGCTGCTGCTACGCAACGCGGAACAGGTGCTGCTGGCGATCGTCATTCCGGCGATGATGCTCATCGCGTTCTCCGGCGAGCCGATCGAGACGATCACCGGATCGAGCCGGATCGACTACTTCGCCCCCGGGATCATCGGCGCGGCGGTGCTGTCCACCGCGTTCACCAGCCAGGCGATCGCCACCGGATTCGAGCGGCGCTACGGCGTGCTCAAGCGGCTCGGCGCGAGCCCGCTGCCGCGCTGGGGCCTGATGGCGGGCAAAACCCTCTCGATCCTCGCCGTCGAGGTCGTGCAGCTCGTGCTGCTCACCGGCATCGCCCTCGCCATGGGCTGGTCGCCGCACGGCTCGCCGCTGGCGGTGCTGATCCTGCTCGCGCTCGGTACCGCGGCGTTCAGCGGCCTGGCGCTGCTGCTGGCCGGCTCGCTGCGCGCGGAGGCGACGCTCGCCGTGGCGAACTTCGTCTTCCTGGTCTTCCTGGGGATCGGCGGGGTGGTCGTGCCACTGGACAAGTTCGGGCACGGCGCGCAGTCGGCGTTGCAGTTCCTGCCGATCGGCGCGCTGACGAACGGGCTGCGCGACGTCCTGCAACACGGCTCGGCGATGCCGTGGGGGCCCGTCGGCATCCTGGCCGCGTGGACCGCGATCGCCGTCGCGTCCGCCGCCAAGGCCTTCAAGTGGGAGTGACCGGGGCCGTGATGACTGAGAGCCCGATGACAGAAGGCACAGCATGAGTCAGACCACTGCCCGAGTCCCCCGGCCCCGGGAACCCGCCGAGGCGCGTCCCGGTCCGCTCGGCCATGTCCCGCTGCTGCGCCGCCCCTCGACCCGCCTCGTGCGGCTGGCCTGCCTCAGCGCGCTGATCGCGAACTCGCTCATCGTGGTGACCGGGGGCGCGGTGCGGCTGACCAACTCCGGCCTCGGCTGCCCGACCTGGCCGGAGTGCACCACCGGATCCCTGGTCCCCGTGCCGTCGCTCGGCTATCACGGCGTCATCGAGTTCTCCAACCGGCTGCTGACCTACGCGGTCACTGCGGCCGTCGCGGCGGCGATCGTCGCCACGATGCGCCAGCGCCCGCGTCGGCCGATCCTGGTCAGGCTGTCATGGGCGCTG